>JAAZIZ010000286.1 GCA_012800565.1 Lentisphaerota bacterium | reverse complement strand
TGTTGGCATACAGCACGCAGTCTTCGATTACGGTGTCGTTGGGCCGTGCCAGGACGATGCCGCTGCCGTTCAGGTAGGCGCTGCAATGGCGGATGCTGCAGTTCCGCGGGCGGGAAATATAAATGCCGCCATAAGTGGAACTGGCCCCAACCATCGCCTTGGCAGAATTGTAGCCGCTGAACATAAAGCCATCGAAATGGAGGTTCTGCACCCCTGCGTCGTTCTCACTGTTGCTAAAACGAAAAGCATCGCCGCGCAGATAGGAGAAACTCACCTGGTGTGTTTCCGGTGTCTGGGAGTCAGAACAGCGGATATAGACCGTGTTGTTGTCGTAATCAAAATAACTGCTGCCAGGGGTATATTCCACCTCGGATATTGAGGGCACTTTCTGATATTTTTTCAGGGTGTCGCGTTCCAGCACATACTCCGGCATGGTGTCCACCCGACACTGGAAGACATCGCTCCGCTCCGGTACTGGTGCAAAGGCCGGGGCACTCTGGTCCCCGCGCAGATGCACCGTGCCACGAATCTTGGCTTTGAAAGTCGTGGGGCGGTCCGGATGTCCGGGGAAAGACAGCTTCAGTTCCTGATGGTACTCGCCGGGCAAAAAAATCACCGTGTCGCCAGGCTGCAGGACTTTGGCAACCTGGGTCAAGGTCGCGAAAGGACGCTCCTCACTGGTACCAGGATTGGCATCATCGCCATTGACTCCAAGATAATATTCAGCCGCAATGGCTTGCAGCAGCGTCAGACAGACCCCCAGCGCCAAAAGCAGGCGACGGGAAAAAATATCATTAGTACTCATAATCATTCCTCGAAATGGTGAAAAAACAAGATGCGCCGGCGGACAGTTGCTGCCGGCGCAATCGGAGATTAAGACAGGCGAATAACTTTCCCGCCATTATCCATGGATTCATTGGCTGCCAAGGTCACTTCCAGGTTCTTGACGGCTTCAGAATAGGGTGAAAGGATAAGCGACTGGTCTTTCTGCAGGATGGCATCAATGAAAGCCATATCCTCTTCCAGACCATACTCGTTACCGGTCTTGGCAGTGATGGTGCGGTTCGGCTCGGTAATGGTTACGCCTACCCGCTCGGTGTATTCCAGGCGACCGTTCATGGTAAAGACATCAATGCCGTTCTTGCCACCGCCGCCGCGAATGAAACAGCCACTGTAAACCGTGCCGATGATGCCATTGGCGAAGCGCAGATTCACCGCTGAAGCATCCTCGGTGTCATAATTCTCGACATCAGTGATGATGCCGCGCCGCCCGAAAGCTGAGACCTCGACCACTTCACCGAAGAGGTGACGGCACATATCGAATGTGTGGATGGTCTGCTCAACCGCCTGCCCGCCAGAGGTATCGCGCCGGCGCCACCACCAGACGCCAGGCATGCCGCCGACCCAGTAAGCACTGAAGAAACCGACTTTCTGCTGAGCAACCCAGCTCTTCATCATCGGCACAAAATCAAGATACCGGTCCTGGAAGCCGGCGGCATTGATCAGCTTCTTGGCCTTCAAGGCCTTCTCTACCTTGCGGGCATAATCAAGCGAAAGCGCAACCGGCTTCTCGACAAACAGATGGCAGCCCTTCTCAATGGCCAGCATCTCCATACCATCGTGGGCGCAGGGCTCCACGCAGACATACAGCGCATCAAGGTCCTCCTTGGCCAGCATCTCACGGTAGTCCTTGTAAGGAACAGCCGAAAAACGCTGCGCGGCGGCCTGAGCCCGGCTGTCAATCAAATCACACACCGCGGTGATTTTAGCTTCAGGTATCTTCTGGTCATCATAATGCCCAAAATGAAAACCGGCAATGCCGCCGCAACCAATAAAACCGAGCTTGAGGATTCTTTTACCCATCGTTCTGACCTTTTGTTTGGAGTTGTGTGGAAATTAAGAAAAAAAACAAAAAAACTTGCTTTATTGCTGATAAAATAATATAGTAGTACTTTGTATTTTTGTCTTGCCAATAAGAATTATTATTAAGTCTAGGAGAAAAACAATGGCTATTGACTGGTCTAAGCTCGGTTTCGCCTACATGGATACCAACTGCCACATCCGCTATACTTGGAAAAATGGCCGCTGGGACTCTGGGGAATTGGTCTCCTCACCGTATTTTAACATCCACATTGCGGCCACGGCACTGCATTACGGGCAGACTGCCTTTGAGGGTCTCAAGGTTTTCCGGGCCAAGGATGGCCGGATACAGGTTTTCCGGGCTGACATGAATGCCGACCGCATCAATCAGTCTGCCCGCCATATCATGATGGCTGAGATTCCCCCCGCGCTGTTCCAGGAAGCTCTGGACCGGGTCGTCAAGGCGAATCAGGAATTTGTGCCTCCCTACGGCAGCGGCGCCACCCTGTACGTACGTCCACTGCTGTTCGGCTCCGGCCCGCAGATCGGCGTCAATCCGGCCAAGGAATACACTTTCATCATCATGGTCACTCCGGTTGGGGCCTATTACAAAGGCGGGCTGTCACCGGTGCGCGCCATTGTCTTGGATGATTTCGACCGCGCCGCACCGCATGGCACCGGCCATATCAAGATCGGCGGCAATTATGCCGCCAGTCTGCTGCCGCACCATCTCGCCCACGAGGCAGGCTTCCCGGTCGAATTGTATCTTGATGCGGCCGAGCATAAATACATCGAAGAATTCGGGACTTCGAATTTCCTGGGCATCAGCAAGGACGGGAAATACATCACCACCAAATCACCCTCCATCCTGCCCAGTGTAACCAATGATGGACTATGCCAACTGGCTGCTCATCTGGGAATGCCGGTGGAGAGACGTCAGGTTGCCTTCAGTGAGTTGGCCGACTTTGCCGAAATCGCGGCCTGCGGCACCGCAGTGGTAATCACGCCGGTAAACGAGATCGTCCGCGGCCAGCAGGTCATCAAGGTCGGCCCGGCCGAAGGCTGTGGTCCGGTCCTGCAGAAGCTCTACGACCACTACACCGCCATACAGTGGGGCGAGCAGCCCGATGTCTTCGGCTGGTTGCGGGAAATCAAATAACCCCCCCCTACGGGCAGGATAGCGCTTGTCGCCAATAAAATCCCTGTCCCGGCGTTTACTGAGAAAAGTCCTCGAAGCTTGCTTTCTTGGACGAACCACAGGAGTCTGTTGTGTCAGCACAGGAAATACCCCATATTCAGGAGATGGTTCTGCCGGCCAGTACCGGCAAAGACATCGACTATGACCAGAAGCCTGATAGCCTGCTGATGAAATGGATGCTCAATGGCGACACTTTGGCTTTTGAGGCAATTTTCCGGCGCTATGAGACCCGTCTGGTATCATACGCCGCGCGCTATATCAACTCCCTTGATTTGGCCAAAGATGTCTGTCAGGAGGTCTTTCTGAAGCTTATTTCCAAGCCTCCTTCCAGCCTGGTCTATGACAATCTCGGGCCGTGGCTCTTCAAAGTCACCCGCAATCTGGCCATTGACAAACGCAGGCGCAGGAAGTTTGAAATCACCGGCGACGATACATATTTGCCGGAAGCACGTGAAGACAGTACCCCGCTTCAGACTCTGGTTGATTTGAATGATGCGGAGATTATCCGTGAGCTGGTGAACAATCTTCCTGAAAAATTGCGTGATGTAGTAGAGTTGCGCATCGACAGCGATGTCCCTTTCAAGGATATCGCCGAAATTCTGAACATCCCTCAAGGCACTGCCTTGTGGCGGATGCACCGCTCAGTTGAGATACTGCGGCAGCAGTGGAGAAACTATGGCTCACAATTGTGATTATTATCGCGATAGAGCAATTGTTGACGGCATGAACAGCCAGGCTGCCCGGGAATGGCGCAGCCACAGCCGGCATTGCCGCACCTGTGCGATGGAGATACATATCCTTGATTCACTCTGTGAACAGGCGATGGACCGGCGACAGCACATCCCGCGCCGCGATTTTGACGCCTTGGCTGAGACTGTGCGACAGCTTTACCAGCCTGCCCCGGTCCGTTCCTGGAGTCAGAGCATTTGGGGTCTGAGCTGGAAAGTCGCGGTGCTGTTTGTTTTTCTGGCTGCGGGGTATTACTACCATACACCCTTGCAGGCCACTTATCGGCACTTGACCAGCAGCATGCTCCAACCCGAGCCTGCCGTCCTCAGCCCTGCCGAGCAGCCAGCAGCAGAGCCTTTCGCCAGCACATTCAGCGCCGGAGCAGACGAAGGCCGCTTTATAGCCAGTCCTGGACCGGCAGAGCCAAACCATGCAGCACCGGAATTCTCCGAATACGATTATTTGTTTGCCACCCCCAATCATTGTGAACTTGATGCCGACCTGCGCACCTTGCGGCAGTCTGTATCGGGGCAGATCGATTCCCTGGAGTGGCTGATTGAATGTGATTTGAACGGAGAGTTCTGAGCAGCTGAATCAGCACCAGGCTGTCTTTTCGACTCGCAGCGGCGCTGCCCCTCCGGATTCGCCTTTCCACCGATAAGCAGATATATGAATATGCTGCCGGGGTCTTATCCGGCCTCGTTCGCCCTCCGGCAGAACCGCGCCCAATACAGTTAACCAGAATGGATATTTTTTCTCACATTCAGACGGTCCGCTTCAGCGATGGTGACCGTTTCGGGCGGCTCAAGCTGCGCGCTCTGTTTGATTATGCTCAGGAAGCCGCCGGACACCATGCCGAGCGCCTGACGGTCGGCATGGACCGGTTGCAGTCCCGGGGACAAGCCTGGGTGCTCAGCCGCATCCGCCTGCGCATAAAACATTATCCCCGGACGGGAGAAACAATCCACCTGGAGACATACCCCCGCGGTTTCGATAAACTTTTTGCTATCCGGGAATTCCGCTTCCGGAGCGAAAGCGGGGAATTGTTTTGTGAGGGCACCAGCTGCTGGCTGCTGATCGACCGGGAGAAACTGAAAATCCTCAACGCTGCAGCCGAATTTTCCGCTGTGATGCCTGACAATTCCGCGCTTCCCCGGGCATATCCAAATATCGGCAAACTCCCTGCCCTTACCGTTCCGCTGGACCAGGAGTACCGGATCCGGGAATCACAAATTGATATCAACGGCCATTTGAACAACGCCGAATATGCGGGCATAGTGCAGGATTTCCTCGGCCCGGGTGTATATCCCAGCGAAATTCAGATCAATTATCTTCTCAGCGTTCCGGCCGGGAGCACCCTCAAGGTGGGCGGAATGCACGATCACAACTCCTGTTTAGTGGTCGGCGATCTGGACGGCAGCTGCGCCTTTCAAGCTCAGGCCATAACCTCGTAAGCAAAACTCGTAAAGGAACCATCAATGTGCAATATGGCAGCTTATGCCGGTCGCGAGGCGGCCGCGCCGATTCTTCTCCGGATGCTGGAAGCACAGGAAGGATTAGGTGGAGGCCATTACACTGGCATTGCCACCCTGCATGAAGGAAAAATTCACTTGGCCAAAGTCTGCGGTGCCTGTTCCCGCCTACGCACCGAAACCGCGGCCTTGGAATTGCCCGGCTGTGTTGGCATCGCCCACAGCCGCACTCCGGGTATCCCCCTGGACAGCTGGGCCCAGCCTTTTCAGTCCAGCGATTCCAAGGTAGTCTATTGCGCCAACGGCAGTGTCGGGCGCTTTGTCAACCGTACCGACTATCAGGCCTGGTATGACCTGCTCCTCAGCCAAGGTGCGGTATTCCCTTCCGAAGTCGATTATGCGGTCAAACCGTACCCGGTACTGGCCAATGGACACAGCCTGCATTCCACCGAGCTGTCGGCAAACATCCTCGCCTATTACCATGCAGCAGGAGACAATTTGCGGCTCGCCTTGCGCAAAACGTTCCAGACCGCCCCCAGCGAAATCGCCAGTCTGGCCCTCTCGGTCTGCGAACCGCAACAGGTAAGCGCTGCCCGACTGAATCAGCCCCTGATGTGGGGCGAGAAAAATCAATCTTTCTACCTGGCGACCTCTGCTCTCGCGTTTACAGGCGAAAATCTGCACTGGGTCAACCCCGTCCCGGCGGCCTGCACCTTGAGCATGACTGCTGACACCATCACTTTCAGCCCCATGGAGGACTTTGATGACCTGCTGGAGCCCGCTATACTGCACGCCGAAGTAACCAGAAAACTAGACCTGCTCCTGGCTGACGGACAGCCCCGCAGCATCTACGCACTCTGCAATGCCATCAAACCCTGCTGGCCACAGGATAAACTGGCACAAGCCGCCATGCTGGTCTACGAATATGTTCGCGAAGGGGTCCTGGCCCAGCAAATCCGCCTGGTCGCCTCGGAAGCCAACGCCACCAGGCCGGGAGACAAAGCCCCCGTGACCTTGTGCCAAAAAATTTCCTGATGCATCGCCTGTTCTCTGCAGAGGGAAACACGGAATGCAGGAACGAAAATTTTTTTGCCATACTTCTGCTGCCAATTGTGCCTGCCGGAGGCGCGATATGGCGGGAGCTTGCTGCTGCAGGGTATGAAGTTTTCTCCTGACGTTGCCATGTCGCGGATGTAGATGTAATGGAATTCCGGTATGCGCCGGCGGCGCAGTACAGAGGTTAACCGGCCGAAGCCAGCCACCACCACCATCCCCGCGCCGGAGGCGCGGCACCATCCCGCCGCCCCGCCTTTCCCATTGTCCCATTGTCCCATTGTCCCATACGTCCCATACAAAAAATAAAAAAACCACCCGCTCTTGATTATACGGCATCTATGGTTTACAGTATGTGGTTTGCAGTAAACACCATAAACCACAACTCTATTCCGTGCTTTCCATGTTTTCCGATTTCTGGTAATTTATATAAGTTCAGGCAAAAAAAGGAGAGCTGCATGCAGAATCGGTTATTTTTGTTTTCCCTGTGTTTTGCTTTATCAGGTTTTTTATTGGGTGATGCTGCTGCGCCTGAGCTTGCTCCTCTGCAAAGCACCATGACTGCTTTCCTGGTGGAACAGGATGCGGAGGGGAAGGAGCGCCTCAGTGAGGTTTCGCAAGTCAAGCCTGGTCAGCTTATTGAGTATGCCCTTGCCTACAACAACATCAGTGACCGTGATCTGACCGAAGTGTCCATTATCGGGCCGATTCCGCCGAACACCCAATATCTTGCCGGTTCCGCCCAACCCAGCAAAGATGCGATTCCCGAATTCAGCATTGACAATGCGGTCACTTTCCAGCCTGAGCCGGTGAAATATAAGGTTCGTCTGCCGGATGGAAGCGAAGAGGAGAAAGTCGCCACCGCAGATATGTACACACAGGTCCGCTGGAAAATAAGCAGCCTGAATGCCGGCGAAAAACTGACCCTCAAGTATCGGGTCCAGGTACGTTGACGAGGATGTTGTTAGCCTCGTCTGCTGCCAAGCCGCGCCACCCCTGGGTTGGGCGGGGACAAGGCTGCGGCAGCAAGCTCCCGCATCATCCCCATGTGCCCTTACGCCCTGTTTGGGTCGCTTTGCGGAAAATTGGGTTGCAGTGGGGACTGGAGGTCCGAAGAATTTTCCTCTGCGGTACTCTTGTTTTTTTACGATGCATGATTATAGTAGGTATTTTCTGTCTTAAGCATTAAGATCATTCTTTCAACCCTTTCAGCCAACTATGCCAACCTACGAATACAAATGTGAATCTGAATCCTGCGGATATCGTTTTGATTTTTTTCAAAAAATGACTGATGCCCGCCTTGAGAGTTGTCCAAAATGCGGTGGCCGCGTCCGCCGTCTGATTGGCAGTGGTGCCGGCATCATCTTCAAGGGCAGTGGTTTTTATTGCACCGACTACAAGAACAAAGCTCCAGTCTCCACTCCGAGCGGAGAATCTTCCGGCACTGCTGCGGATAGCAAGCCAGTCGGGAACACTTCTTCCGCCAACACTACCGCCGGAACCCCGCAAAAATAGTTCTCAATTGAGGTAAATCAGCATGCTGCAATGTCCTAAATGTGGAACCGACAATCTTCTGAATGCGATTTTCTGCCGCGGTTGCGGTGATAAGCTTGAACTCGACAATCTGAAGCCGGAAGCCTTTGAAGTCAAGACTAAGACCAAGGCGCAAAAAATCATGCACCTGGTCAATATCATCCTCGGTATTATCCTGACCTTGGCCATTCTGATTATTGTGGTCGGGGCGCTGTTTCCGGTCAGCGGGCGTCTGACTGATGCCGCGCTCACCGAGCAGGCTGAGAAGAACTATAAGACCCTGCTTATCCGCAATCGCAATGCACGCTCAGTGTCTTTTACCAGCGAGGAAGCTACGGCCTTGGTCAATCAGCAGTTCAGCACCTATACTGGCAGCAAAGGCTCGCCGACCCCAGAGCATGTCACGGTCCTATTCCTGGCCGACGGTGATGTCCGGCTTATCCTTACGGCTAAACTGAAGTTCCTGAACTTGCATACCAGCATCAAAGCCACTCCCACTGCCAATGGCAGCGGGACTTTCACCTTGGATGTCAAGTCCTGCAAGCTCGGGTTGCTGCCTTTGCCAGCCGCCTTACGCCCTAAACTGGTGGACAATTTCACCACTATTGCCAACTCTACTTTGGATCGTGCCAAAGCCCGCATCGGCCAGGTCACGGTACTGGAGGGAAATGTCACGATTGAACGCGCTCCCATCAAATAGAAGCAGAATTCGAAAAGTCAATCTGCTGCCTGGGGAGACGCAGATGACGATAGACGGCTGTGACCATTAATCCTGGAGGGAAAAGTGTATGCCCAGGCTGGTAAATCAACAATTGTTTGACACACTCCTGCGTGAGCGTTCCACGTTGCTCATGTCACTGGCTAAAAAGCTGGTTCATGAAGGGGTTGAAAACATGCAATTGAGCCGCCCCTGCCTGGGGATCATCCAAGCTGAGTCAACCCAACTGGAAGAACTCCTGGATGCCTATGGCGCCCGCAATAACCTCCAGTGGTATTCGTTCCGAATGCAGATCGCTATTCTGAAGAATTTCAGTACGGCCGGATATGAAATGCTGCATCTGCTGCATACCAGCCGGAAATACAGCTTGGATTCCCTGCAAGATGAATTTCCTCAGCATACTGCTGACGCTATGAACTATGTCAAGGCCTTTATCTTCTGCGCCTTGAGACGCTTGCTCCAGGAAGGCAAAAACTTCTCTTGGCCCCCCCCGGAAGACAATCTCGGTTTCGACTTCAGTGAGGACCTCCCCATCGGGCATCTGCCCAGGGACCGCAAAGGAGTCAGCGGAGCGGCTGCAAATAAACTGATCATCAAGCTGGCTACCGGTTTCCTGAATATCACTGAAGATGCGTCTTTTTTACAAACTGCGGCAAAGTCCAAGGCCCCCAAATGGCCGGAGCTGGATTTCAATCGCATCGGTGAGGTATCCCTGCGGGCCCTGGAAGGAAAAATCCACAATCTGCAATCCACCTACGACACTTATATCAGTGACAGCGACACCGAGACTGACGACGACAACGTGCCCAAGCTGCGCGAGTACATCAGCACCGTATTGCATCTATTGCGGGTTGCCACCATCTTTGCCCATTTCTACGAGCGGCATTTCAAGATCAACGCCAGTGCGATGTTCTGCAATCCCAATTGTGTGCTGGCCAGCGACTGGTTTATGGAGTTGTTCGTACATTATCTCTGCCATTACACCTATAAGTTCATGGATAATGCCCGGAGTCTCTGCCAGAACATCCTGAAAAAATATGCCGTAATCAGTACTGTAAGCCTCCCGGTACCGCCGTTTTTCGGCTTCCATGTCCGCCCCTCGGTTTTGGTGTCATCGATTGTCATGCACTATGGCAGTAAAGTGACTATGATTTGCGACCAGACCGAATATGATGCCAAGAACAGCATGGACCTCTGGCGTTCCAATGAATGGATCAATCAGAAGAAGCGCCATTATATCGCCGAGACCCTCAGTAACATGGACTTGTCAGCGGTAACCAGCAAAATTTCCAGCCAGGCCATCAGCACTGAGGATGGTGTTCTGGAGGTAATCCGGATGCTGGCTGGATTAGGCGCGGTGCGTTTGCTGCGCTATCCACTGCCGGTTGCGCCGCTGCTCACCAAGGAGGGTCATAGCGGCAAGTCCTTGTTTGCCCTGACTCAAGATGTGATCTGTGCCCTGCACACCCATCGCTATCTAAGCATCCTGCTGGAAGTAAAGGCTAAGTTCCGCGGTGATATCAGGGTTTTACGGGATTTGGGCATTTTGGCTGAGCACAGCTACGGCGAAAATGAATTCGGCACCAACATCCCTCTGCCGCCGGAGCTGAATTACTTGAACAACTACCGGCAGCAGTAGCCTCCATTCACTAACCATCACCCGCGCACAGGACTTGGCTATGCTGTGCAGCCCTTTCCCGGAATCAATTCATACTATCGGAATCTTCGCACCCGCAAAGTACCCACCGCCGGAACTGTATCAGCTGGGACGAGAAAAATTATTGTCTTGTGGTGTCGCCTGCAAGGGCGACCTCCCCACTAAACCCTGGCGCTTATTTGCCGGCAGTGACGATGAGCGTCTGCTGGCATTGCAGCAGCTGCTGCAAGACCCCGAGGTGGACCTGCTGCTGGCTGCCTGCGGCGGCAGCGGCAGCGCCCGTCTGCTGCCGCGTCTGGACTGGCAGCTCTGGCGGGAGCGCAACCTGCCGGTCGTCGGCTACAGTGATATCACCGCCCTGCACTTGGCCGCCTTGCGGCACGGTTGCCGCCGGCAGGTTCACGGCCCAATGCTCTGCCGGCAATGGGGAGATAATGCTGAGGCTTATGCGGCCAATATGGAATCTCTGGCGGCAGTCTTGCAGGGAAATGAGCAGTTGTTGCCTGCCTGGCATGGCGCCCGCGTGCTTCAATCCGGCAAGGCTACAGGACAGCTTATTCCCGCAAACCTTACTCTGCTGGGTACATTGCTGGCAACACCGTTCCTGCCGGACCTCAAAGGAGCTATCCTGGTTCTCGAAGATGTGAATCTGCCTGCTCACGCCTTGGACCGGGCCTTGAATCAGCTGCAGCAGAGCGGGATTTTGGGTTCGCTTTCGGGGCTGATTTTCGGCCAGTTCAGCGCTGCTGAGGATGCTCAGCATATTCCGGACATTCTGTCGGAATACGCGACAGAAGTCAATGGCCCGGTGCTCTGTGATCTGCAATTCGGGCATATCAATCCCAGCCTCAGCCTGCCGGTCGGACGGTTGAGCCATTTGCAGGTCAGCAGTACAGGTGAGATCAGCCTGCGCCTGGACAGCCGGGAGAAATATCGCCCGGAGATGTTCTGCCGCGACGGTGAACTGATGCCCTACCGGCTGCTCACGCCGGAGAATCTCCAGCCGGGCCGGCAGTATCCTCTGGTGCTGCTTTTGCACGGTGCAGGAGAACGCGGTTCTGACAACCTCAAGCAGCTGATCCACCTGGCCGAGGTCTTCACCCGGCCCGAACTGCGCCGGCAGCACCCCTGTTTTGTCCTGGTTCCGCAGTGCCCGGAAGACGCAAAATGGGTTGACAGCCCCTGGCATGTGCACAGCCACCTCCAGAACACCAAACCTGCACGACCGCTGCAGCTGGCTCTGGAGCTGCTGGAGACAATTCAGCGTCAGAACCCAATCGACCGGAATCGCGTTTATATCCTCGGACTCTCAATGGGCGGCTTCGGGACTTGGGATGCAGTCTGCCGGTATCCGGAACGCTTTGCCGCCGCAGTGCCGATTTGCGGCGGCGGCGACCCTCGGCAGGCAATGCGCCTGCGCGACCTGCCGGTCTGGGCTTTCCACGGAGCAGATGACTACGTGGTTCCGGCGGAGTTGTCCCGCCAGATGGTCCAGGCTCTGCAGCAATGCGGCGGCCAGGTCCGCTATACGGAATTTCCTGATTGCGGGCACAATTCCTGGGATGGTGCTCTGGCGCATCCCCAGCTTCTCCCTTGGCTGTTTCAGCAGAAGAAAGGCTGTCCGCATTTATCAAGCCCCAGTTCAGGATCAAGCCCCATCCCAATGCAATGACCAATGATTTTTCAACTTTTGCCTGCCCTCCAGCCGCCCTGGAGATTATCCGCACCTTACAGGCGGCCGGGCATCAGGCGGTGCTGGCAGGAGGCTGCGTGCGGGATTTCCTGCTGGGACGTCCCAGCCAGGACTACGACATTGCCACCTCCGCCCATCCGGAGCAGGTCGAACAGCTCTTCCCCAAGACGTATGCTATCGGTAAAGCATTCGGCATTATTGCGGTGCTGGCCGATGAGCAGGTCTACGAGGTCGCCACTTTCCGCTGCGAAAGCGATTATCAGGACGGTCGCCATCCGAAAACCATTGCCTTTGCCTCCCTGGAAGAAGATGTGCAACGCCGCGATTTCAGCATCAACGCCATGCTCTTCGATCCCATCAGTGGCACTCTGCATGATTATGTCGGCGGACAGCAGGACCTGCAGCAGCGCATCATCAGGACTGTCGGAGACGCCAAGCAGCGCTTCCAGGAAGACAAATTGCGGTTGCTGCGGGCAGTGCGCTTCGCCGTTGAACTCGGTTTCAGCATTGAAGCGGAGACTTGGACGGCGATGGTGGCCGAAAGCCCGAACATCACTTGTGTCTCTCAGGAACGCATCGCCGCTGAACTGAATCGAATAATGCTCAGCCCTGCCCCTGACCGCGGACTGAAACTGCTGGACAGTTGTGGGATGCTGCGCTGTATCCTGCCTGAAGTCTGTGACCTGCAAGGCGTGCCACAGCCGCCCGAATATCATCCCGAGGGTGATGTCTGGGAGCACACCTTGATTATGCTGGCCGGCTTTGCCAGTCAAACAGGCAAGGTGTCGTTTGCCACGGCTGGACCACGCTTCCGTGACGGGCGGCTGGCGCGAGCCAGCCGGGCAGAATGGCTGGCCCTGGCCTGGGCAGTGCTGCTGCATGATCTGGGTAAACCGGGCACTTTCTCGCAGTCCGACCGCATCCGCTTTTACAACCACGACCAGGTGGGCGCGGAAATGGCCGTAACTGTCTTGCGCCGGCTGCGGCAGAGCAGCGAGCTCTGCGAAACAGTGAGAGAGCTGGTACGCCGCCACATGACCTTGGCAAATTTCCCGAAAATGCGCCTGGCCACGCAACGCCGGTTGCTGCAAGACCCACTTTTCCCCTTGCACCTGGAACTGCACTATCTGGATTGCTGGAGCAGCCACGGCCTGCTGGACGTCCACCGCGCACTGCTGCAAGCCTGGGAGAAAGAAGAAAACCGCCCGGTGCCGCCCCAGCCTTTGCTCACCGGTGCCGATCTGATTGCCTTGGGCTACCGGCCGGGACCACTTTTCCGCACTATCCTGGATACCGTTCAGGATGCCAATCTTGAAGGCGTGCTGCAGAGCAAAGCTGACGCTCTGGAATGGGTCAAGGAACATTATCAGCCCGCTTAAGCGCAACCACCCCAATTGAGACTACCATGCCCCAAATCAGCGCCTTTATTCTGGCGGCCGGCGAAGGCCGCCGCCTTCGCCCAGCCACCCTGACCCGTCCCAAGGCATTACTGCCTTTCTGTGGTGTGCCATTGCTGGAATTGACCGCCTGCAATCTAAGCAGTCTGCCGATCGACAACATAGTTGTCAATACGTCCTATCAGGGCGACCGGGTGGCTGAATTCAGCCAGCGATTATCAGATAAATACTTCTGGGACCTGCGGGTCTCCCAGGAGCACAAGCTGCTCAATCATGGCGGCGGCCTGCGCAAGGGCTGCCGGCTGATTCCGGAAGCTGAGCATGTGATTGTGCACAACTCCGATACTATCCTGGACTTCGATCTGCATCAGCTGCTGGAGGCTCATCTGCAGCAGAAAGCGGCAGTCACCGTGCTGCTGGTCCCCGACCGCGGGCCCCGCACGGTCTCCCTCCACCCCGACGGCAGCATAAAATCTTTCCGCGATCCAAAGAACGGCAGCATGACTTTCTCCGGCATCCATATCTTCCGGCGTGATGTCCTGGAGCTGCTGCCCGCCGAGGAAGAAGCGCCGGACATCATCACCTGCTATCAGAAGGCCGTGGATGCCGGCTGGTCAGTCCAGCCTTTCTGCGTGCCGGCAGGTGTATTCTGGTCGGATATCGGCACTGCGGCCGATTACATCCGGGCGCATGGCCAAATCGCGGACTGCGCTCTGACCCACCACCCTCTGCTCCGCCATGCCCAGGCAGAACAGGCCAAGCGGCGCTTCGCCCTGGAACTCAAGGGGGTACAATGCACCGGTGCGTTGGGCTTGGGCATCGAACTGGGCGTTCCCGCCGGTACCCATCTGCATAATGTAGTCCTCTGGGACTACACCCGGCTGCCTCGACCACTGCTCTACGCCGATGGAATCTTCATCGGCAATGATGTGCAGCCGCCCCAGCCAATCAATGCCGAACGCAAGCCTGACCCGCGTATCTTGGCCAGCCTCGATATCCGGGACCAGCAATACTCACTCCAGCCCTTGCCCAAGCAGGGCAGCGGACGGCGCTACTGCCGACTGACCAGCGGCAACCAATCCTGGGTCTGGTGCGCCTACAACCCTGAACGCCGGGAAAATGCCGGTTTCGCGGCCATCAGCGATTTCCTGTCCCGCCTGGGCATCCGGGTGCCGCGCATTATCCGCCATCTGCCGGATTGTTTTGAGATCATCATCGAGGACCTGGGCCAGAGCGATATTCTGCTGACTTCCGGCAAAATGAAGCAAGCTTACATGTTCCAGGCGGTGGCGCAAATCGCCCGGCTGCATGTTCTGGGCGACCAGGCGGTGCGACTGGAGGAACTGCCGCTGCAGAAAGGCTTCACCAAGGGGCTGTATGACTGGGAGCGTGATTACTTCCGCGACAATATGCTCTATGCCTGCCTGGAAGAGCCCGAACTTTGGAGCGCCAGCGCAGATGAATTCCGGCAGCTGCGCGATTTGCTGCTGCGGCAGCCTCTGGTGCCTATCCACCGTGATTTGCAGAGTGCCAATGTCAAAGTGCAGGATGCCCAAGTCTGGCTGATCGATTTTCAGGGCATGCGTCTGGGCTGCGCGGCTTATGATTTGGCTTCGTTCCTCTACGATCCGTACCAGTGTCATCCAGCCAAACTGCAGAAAGCAGTCTGGGAAGAATATTGCCGCCAGGTGATCCTTTTAGGCGGCACTCCTCCACCGGAAAAAGTCATGCATTCGGCTGCCTGCCAGCGCCTGATGCAGGCCTTGGGGGCTTACGGCAAGCTCTGGCTGCAGGACGGTCTGGAATGGTATGTGCAATTTATCATTCCCGCTTTCACTATGCTGAAACGCGCCGCCAAGGCCGCCGAATTGCCGGCTTTCCAGAAAATGGCCAGTACGGCTTTGAGCATCGCCCGCCAGAAACTTCCCCCCGAACATTGCAAAGCGAATAAACTCTGACAAATAAACTCTGACCGCCAGCTTCACCACTGTTGCGGCAACCTGCGAGGATTCACCATGGCTATCGACTATTCCGGCATCACCTACCCGATCATCGACACTCACGCGCACTTGTTCGTTGACTACGACTGGGCGGCCCTGGATGCTACAGCCCAATGTCCGGCTCTGCGCCAGGTCTGGCTGCTGGGATTGGACTGCTACAAGGAGTCAACCGAACTGGCCGGGAATGCTCCCGTGCTGGAAGTCGCCAAACGCTATCCCGGGTTCTTCATCCCCTTCGGCTTTATCGACTTCACCCGCGGGCCAGAGCAAATTGACCAAATGCGTGAGCAGGGCTTCCTGGGCTTGAAAGCCATCCGGCCGGCCCTGGCCTACGACCATGAGCAATACTTTCCCCTCTATGATCGGGCCCAGGCCCTGGGTATGCCTATCCTATTCCATGTGGGAGTGATCTCAAACCGCACTGCCGACAGTTTCGCCTTGCCGAAAGTCGGTTTTGGCCCCACCCAAATGCGCCCCTCCATGCTTGATGCCATCGCCGCCGCTTTCCCCAAGCTGAAGCTGATCCAGGGACACATGGGCGTGCCGTGGTGCAATGAGCTGTTCGAATCCCTGTGGTACTATCCGAATATCAGATGCAGCGTCTCCGGACTGGTAGATTATCAGTGGCTGCAGGACCATCTCGGCGATGTGACCGCCAAAAAAACGCCCATGAGCAAAAAACTGATGTTCTCACTGGATGGCGCTTACGGACGGCGGGAATCCCTGGCTCAGGTCCTGGAAGCCGCAGAATTCTTCCGGATGTTCTTTCTGAATGTCGGCAGGACGAAAAGCTGGCACGGAGCAGGCAATGATTTCCTGTATACGAATGCAGCCGAATTCATTGATTTCAAGGCGATGCTGTAACACTCGCGCGGCTGCACTCTGCCTAAGCGAGGAGTTTGCGCAGACGAGCTAAAATCATGGCTACGCCTTTCTCACCCAGTTCCCGGCTGGCTTCAGTCGCACTGCGGACATACCATTTTTCCTGAGAAAACAGCCCCATATCGACTGCCTCCGGGCAAAGCGCCATCATAAGCGAGGTCTCGCCCGCGCCGGCATGGTCGAAAGGATAGTTGGCAATAATCTCTGCATCCATCAGGGGATGGCATTGAATCCAGTTGAAAGGATTGGCATCCAAGTCATCATGGGCGGTATAATACGTATCCATGCTGTTATCGCCCCACCAGCCCTCACCGCGGGTCTTATCCAGGAATTCGAAGATAATCTGCGTGGCTGCCAGGCGGAAAGCCAAATCCGTCGGCATCCCGGAAGAGAAATTTTCGCTTTGGTGGTGGACGAAAGCGTGGATATTGCGGAAGCCCACTCTCAGCAGTCCCTGGAAAATCTGTCTGGCCATGGGCAGCAGGACGTTGGAGTCCACGTGAATGGAGCCTTTTCCTTCCGGCTTCTCCACGGCAAAGCTGCAGGCACCGTAGTAGAAAGCGGGCAGGATCACGATATCCATCTCTTTCTCCAGCAGTTCCAAGGTCCTGGTCACGGCCAGGGTATCCATGCCCACGGGCAGATGCTCGCTGTGGTATTCCAGTACTCCCAAGGGCAGGACCACCGGCCAGCGCTCGGCAATAGCTTTTCTGATCTGGCTGGGATTCATCAATTCATAACGCATGATTTCATCTCCACTTTGCGGTTGCAGGGTGGACAGCAGCAAACTGCGCCGTCCGTAAAAGGACAAATTATTCTAAACGCAATCCGACCCGGCAAGACTTATGGCAGAGCCTGAGGATTGCGTACGAGTTTCTGATAAGCCTGCAACACCAGCGCAGCCACCGGATCGCCGGCTTCCAGGCCGCTGACCTCCAGAAAAGCTGCCTCGGCACCCGCCTCAGCGATACGCCGCTGCAAGGTCTGGGCCGCCGGATCGTCGGCGGGATTGAAGAGCAAGGCCGCCGCGATTCCCCAGCACAGATACCTGGGCGAGATGCCGTTCGCCTGAGCCAGCCGGGCAGCGCCCACCAGGCGGTCCTCCCGGGCCAGTTTCCGGATCGGGTCCCGGCCAAGGCGAAAAATCCTGTCTCCCAGCATCCGGTTGGTAAAGCGCTGCAGGAGATCGTCAACGTGGGCATTGAGCCAATCAGGAGAGGCTTTGAACTGCGCACAAATGGCTGCTGCGCTCTCACGCAACCCCGCCAGCATAAAGTCCCGGATCGCCTGGTCTGCCATAGCTTCATAACCGAATTCGTATCCGCGCAGAAAACCCGTGTAAGCCATCAGCGCATGACCGCAGTTATGGATATACAGCTTGCGGGCAGTAAAGACCTCGAAATCATCATAGGCAGTCATCGCGGAAATGACCGGAATTTCGCCCACAAAGCCGCGCTTGGCAACCGGCAATTCCTTATATGCTTCGACCCGCACCAGGCTGACATCCTCAGCGCGCATTTCTGCCGTCGGGACTGGCACCATGCGCCCGATGACGGTATCGACGAAACCCACCTGCTCCCGCAGGCCGGCCCACTCCCCGGCCTCCATCTGTTCGGAGACCAGCTCCCGCACATGCTCGGCCGCGCCATGCAGATTCTCGCAGATGATGAAATTGATGGGAGGCTTCCCGGCCGCAGTGCGCAGCTTCAGCCCGGCCGCCAGATTTCCGACGATATATTTCAAGGCATTGGCTCCCACGGCAGTGGCACCGATCTGCGCCTCCGCCACTGCGGCTGCCACGGCCTCGCGGTCGTTGCCATGAATGGCCCGCACCGGTCCGATTTGCAAATCCTGCTTTCCATCATTGCCGACTATCTCAAGATGATACTGCCGTTTGCTATTCAAGGCAGCAACCAGTTCCGGGTCGACATCAATAAAGATTACTTCATATCCGGACTCGCTGAACAGCTGACCAATAAAACCACGGCCGATATTGCCGGCGCCAAAAATCACTGCCTTTTTGCTCATAATGCTATTTTTTTCCATTTTCTTGTTCGCCGGCGGCAACCGTCGGTTTGCTCACTGCAATAACAAGCTCAGTCTTCTCAGTGACGCTGAACTGCCGGACAGTACGCATGTCAATGACTTCCTCCGCATGACGCAGCTCAAAAACCAGCCCATCCGGAAATTGTGCTTCAGCCCAACTGAAAGTCAGGCTGCCGTCCTGCGGCGGCTGGGCAAAGAGCGTCCACTGCTGCGGGAAAACACAGCCTCGCACATCTTTATACAACGCCGGCTGCTTCGGCTCGGTCACCACAAACCAGGCCAGCCCCCGGTTTCCCATCCCTCCCGGCGGGCAATAGATGTCGTTGCCGGAATCATACCCGATGCTGCAACCCTCCTTACAGGCAAAATACAGCTCCTGCACATGGGCATTATCCATCTGCAGCCGGACCATGAACTCCTGCCCAGAAACCACTACACTAGTCAACAGCAGCCAGAAAAAAAATCTCACCCGGACCTCCGCGAAAAATATCTGTCCTGAACAACCCCAAACCACAGCCCTCCAAAAGCGCGAAAAAAACTCCTTTCGCGCCGGCTTAAGATACACAGAGATCGGGAAAATTCAACTCCTCATCCGGATTTTTACGGCCAGGCAGTTGCATTTTCGGCAAACTGTGTCATATTAATAGTCACTCATTTTTACAGTACCTATGCACATAGTTCAGAGTAAATCAGGAAAGAACGAGAATGCCGAATATCAAATCAGCAGCCAAACGGCTCCGGAGTGATGCAAAAAAGCGCATGGTCAACCGCATGCGCAAATCCCGCGTATATACCAGCGAAAGCAATTTGCTGAAAGCCATCAGCAACGGTCAGACGGACGAGCTTCCCCAATTGCTGTCCAAGTGTTTCTCAGAACTGGACAAAGCGGCCAAAAAAGGTGCAATTCACCAGAACAAAGCCAATCGGAAGAAACAGCGCCTGACCGCCCGTATCGCTAAGCTGGCTTGAAAATAAATCCAGCCGGAGTGATTTGTTGTTTTTTTTGACGCCAGGCGCAATTGCTTGGCGTCTTTTTTTATTTTCAGGAGGTCTGCGCGATGGTTAATCCACAAACTCTAGGCGTGCTTTTTGACACCTCATGCAAACGTGCTCCCCAGCTCACCGCCCTGATTTACTCTGATGGCCAGAAAATTCTGTCCCGCACTTTTGCCGAACTGGCCACAGATGTCAACACCTGGTGCAATTTCTTACAGTCCAAGGGTCTGAAATGTGGCGACCGAGTAGTTGCCATTTCGTCCAAGTCGCCCTTGCACTATGTGTTCTTCTACGCCTGCTGGAAGCTCGGCCTGATTGCAGTGCCGGTCTGCGAAAGCCTGGGCGACCAGGAGATGAGCTTCATTATTAACGACTGCGAGCCTTCTCTCCTGCTGGCCGACACTCCCCTGCTGGATAAAGTCCGGAACAATGCCGGCGGCACCGAAGTTATCGACTGGCAGCAAATCGGCAGCCACCCCCAGGCCTCGGCCGTGCCAATTGCTCCTCTGGAAGACATCTGTGATCAAATTGCAGTCCTGATTTATACCAGCGGTTCGACTGGGCTGCCCAAAGGAGTGATGCTGACTCACCGCAATATCTGGGTCAATGCCTGGTCAGCGTTGGAGTTCTACCAGGTGGGTTCCCATGACCGCCTGATGTCACTGTTGCCCTATTGGCATGCTTATGCCCTGGTCTGTGAAGTCTGCTGCACTGTCATGGGCCGCTGCACTTGTGCCATCCCCCGCGACATCCGGGACTTCAAACGCAACATCATTAATTACCGCCCCACGATTGTAATTGTGGTCCCGCGTATCGTCGATGGTTTGAAAGCGGCCATTGACAAGAAGATTGCGGAATCGCCGGCAAAAGCCAAGGCTCTGATTGAAAAAGCCATCTACAACGCCAGCCGCATCTACACCGCCGGACCGCGCCTGAACGGCGGTATCCTGCGTATGGTTACCCACCATTTGTTCTATGACCCGTTGGTCTTCCGCAAATTCCGCCAGGCTTTCGGAGGCAGAGTCCGCTACGTGATCAGCGGTGGAGCCCCTCTGGACCTGGAACACCAGATTTTCTTCAAATACATAGGCATGCCGCTGTTCCAGGGATACGGCCTCACGGAAGCTTCGCCGGTAGTCAGCGCTAATACCGACGACAAGCATCGCCTGGGCAGCTGCGGCACCATGGTGCCCTGGCTGCTGCCGGAACATGGCGGCGATTATACTTTCAAGGACGAATCGGGCAAACGCGGCAAAGACCTGCATGGCCAACTGCTCGTCAAGGGACAGTGCGTGATGAAAGGCTACTGGCGGCACGCCGACACCAGCGCCAAAACCCTGGAGGACGGCTGGCTGAACACCGGCGATTTCGGCTATTGCGACAAGGAAGGATTTCTGTTTATCCATGGCCGTATGGGCAATATGATCGTCCTGATCGGCGGAGAAAAACTGCACCCGGAACACGTCGAAGACGCAGTCAAAACCTCACCGATGATCAGCGAAGCAATGGTCATCGGTGAAAAATGCAAGAATGTCTATGTCTGCGCCAATGTCCCCGAAGAAGTGCGCAATTCTCATACCCCGGAAGCGCTGCACGATCTGGTCAAGGCAGAGGTGCTCAAGACCACCGCCCACATGGCTGCATTCCAAAAACCCAAGGATGTGCTGATCCTGCCGGATTTCAATATGGAAGACGGGACCCTGACTGCGACCTATAAAATCCGTCGCCACCGCATCCATGAGCTGTATAAGGCGCAAATTGAGGACTTCCTGGTCCGCAGCGGTGAGGAAATCGCCACCAAGCGCAATCTGACCATCGCCAGCTCACGAGTAGTGGAAAGCCTGGAGCCTGGTTCAATCATTGTGGGAAATGGCAATATCCTGAAATAATTCCCGGAGTTTCCATTTTCATACTGCTGCTGTCTGCAGCTGCTGCGGCTGCAGACAGTTATATGCCGTTATTGCCGGGGTTGGTACCATGGCATTCTCCAGCTTCTGCCGCAGGAGAATGCCATTATTCCTGCCCTCCCCTGCAGCATGGCTTGTTTTCGCACAAATTATCTGCCCGGGAAGACTTTTCTCCGGCAGCAGATTATATTATATGTTTTCAGATTTTGCAAATAGAAGGAAGTATCAGCTATGGCTAAAAAACGTCAATTCAAAACTGAGGTTCAGCGCCTGCTGGACCTGGTGATCCATTCACTCTATTCCAACAAAGAAATATTTTTGCGCGAGTTGCTCTCGAATGCTTCGGATGCCATTGACCGTGCGCGTTTCGAAGCCCTGCAGGATGAGAGCATCCTGGAGAACGATCCGGAATGGAAGATTAAAATCACCACTGATAACGATGCGCATACCTTGACAATTTCCGATAACGGCATCGGCATGACTGCGGATGAGGTCGAAAAAAACATCGGCACGGTAGCCAATTCCGGCACCAAGCGTTTTCTTGAGCAGCTGCAGGAGAGCAAGGAGAAATTGCCTCCTGAACTGATTGGCCAGTTCGGAGTCGGCTTCTACTCGGCCTTTATGGTCGCCGACAAGGTCACCGTCATCACCCGGCGGGCCGGCGATGTTGCCAGTGCAGTACGCTGGGAGTCCACCGGCGACGGCTATTATACCCTCGAAGGCTGCGAACGGGAAAAGCGCGGCACCGATGTGATTCTGCATTTGCGTGACGAGCATCTGGAATATCTGGAAGAATGGATGATTCGGAAGATCGTCAAGAAATACTCTGATTTTGTCGAGCATCCGATTTGCATGGATATCCGGCGCGAGGAAGTCGAGCGCGATGAGGAAGGCAAGGAAATTGAAGGCGGGGAAAAGAAAGTCAGCATCACCGAAGAGACCCTGAATTCCCGCAAAGCCATCTGG
This sequence comes from Lentisphaerota bacterium, assembly GCA_012800565.1. GTDB lineage: Bacteria > Verrucomicrobiota > Lentisphaeria > Oligosphaerales > Oligosphaeraceae > JAAZIZ01. Next base: position 2,326 of record JAAZIZ010000286.1, on the reverse strand, counting down.
TTGCGTCCGAAGGCAGAAATCAGCGAAGAGAACTACCACGACTTCTACAAGCATATCAGCCACGATTTCGAAAAACCTTTCGAGGTAATTCACTGGAATGTCGAAGGGCAGGTTGAATTCAAAGCGCTGGTGTTTATCCCCCAGCGCCCGGCTCTGGACCTGTTCATGCCCGAAACGAAAAACCGTGGGCTGCAGCTGTATGTGCACCGGGTCTTTATCACCGACAATTGTGAAGAACTCCTGCCCTCCTACTTGCGCTTTCTGCGCGGGGTGGTCGATTCCTCCGATTTGCCCCTGAATGTCTCCCGGGAAATGCTGCAGGAGGCCAAAGCCCTGAAAATCATCCGCAAGAATATCAGCAAAAAAGTGCTTGATGTCCTGGCGGAAATCAAGGAAAAGAAAATCGAACGCTACACCGCATTCTGGCAAGCATTCGGCAAAATCCTCAAAGAGGGGCTGCATCTCGATTTCGAAAACCGCGAACGCCTGCAGGAATTGCTGCTGTTTGAGACCTCAAACACTGATGCCGGAAAATTCAGCTCTTTGGCGGAATATGTGCAGCGCATGCCGGAAACCCAAAAGGATATCTACTACCTCACTGCTGAAGACCGCCGGGCAGCCGAAAACTCCCCCCAGCTGGAGGCTTTCCGCAGCAAGGGCTATGAAGTGGTCTTCATGCTCGACCCCATTGATGAATGGATCGTCAACGACATCGGCACCTATAAGGACAAGAAACTGACCTGCATCAGCAAGGGCGATGTGGACCTGGACAGCGAAGAGGAAAAGAAAACCAAGGAAGAAGCCCGGAAGCAAGCCGCAGCCGAGAACAAGGACTTGCTGGCCTGTCTGAGTGATATCCTCAAGGACAAGGTCAAGGAAGTGCGACTCTCCAAACGCCTGACCGAAAGCGCCTGCTGTCTGGTCAGCGACGAGTATTCCATGGGCGTGCAAATGGAAAAAATCCTTAAAGCGATGCAGCAGGATGTGCCCGCTACCAAACGCATCCTGGAACTGAATCCCACCCATCCACTGCTGGCGGTCCTGCGTCAACTGCATGCTCAGGACAGCCAGCATCCCAAGCTCACAGAGTATGCCACGCTGCTCTACGAGCAAGCCCTGCTGATGGCCCAGCTGCCGCTGGAAGACCCCCTGGCTTTCGCCAAACGCATCAGCGCCCTGATGACTGAAGAAGGCAAGAATCTCAGCAGCAAATAATAACCCTGCGCCCGGCTTCGCACCCCGGCCAGCCAAAAAATGAAGGCAGACGAACCGCAAATAGTGCACCACGAACCTGAGCATGACAGCTGGGGTGAGAACAACCCACCCAAGTGGCAGCAATGGCTGCAAATGCCGGAAATCTGGATCATCTCCTTGTCCGGCTGCTGCGTGCTGTTTCTGCTTGCCTGGTACGGCTTGTTGTTCTTTGGACATGGAGCCCATGACCTGGAAAAAAGCAACATCCTGCTTACTACAGTAGTCGCGCACATCCTGGGTGGGGTGCTGCCCGGGGTCAGCGCCTGCAGCTCTGCCAAAGGGCTGTTCTCTCCCTGGGAAAACATCCTGCTGAACTCCACTATCTCCTGCGGAGTAGTCTGCCTGGTGTACGGGCTCTTCTGCTTGTCCTGCCGAAAACTTCTGCGGATACCATTCCTGGAAGATACTTTCCGGGAATTGCAGGACTCCGCCGCAGGGCAGCGCAAGACCTGGAGCCGACTGGGCATTCCCGGAATTTTTCTGTTCGTCTGGATACCTTTGTTTATGACCGGACCGATAGTCGGTTCCATCCTGGGACGGCTGATCGGTCTGGGGATGTTTGTTAACCTGGCCACGGTGTTGGCCGGCAGCATAACCTCAATCATCACCTGGGTGTTTTTCTGGAACCAGGTTAGCAAGCATTTAAATGACATCTGGCTGCAGGTCTTTTCCTTGACTCTGGTCGGACTCGTGCTGCTGTATATCGTTGTCAGTCGAGCCAAGGCATTCTTGCAGGCCGCCCGGAAAAGCCGTTCCCAGGATGAACACTAACGCAGGAATATTCCGCCATGCATAACCCTTACTGCGATCGTTGGCACTATGCACTGCGAAAGTTCAGTAGCGGATTCTGCCTGAGCCTGCTGCCCATCCTGCTGCTCTTCTGCTCCTGCTGCGGCCTTGCCCCCCAACTGGACTCCATCTGCGCCTGGCAGCGGCAGTCCCCCGGTCTCGCTGCCCGCCTCGCCAACGATGCCCGCCCCCAGCAGCGCATCCTGCTCACCCCCGTGCCGGTTTATTTTGGCGCCCTGCCCCCCACGGAGGAACAGGAGACAGACTTCGGCCCAGCTCAGGA
>JAAZIZ010000285.1 GCA_012800565.1 Lentisphaerota bacterium | reverse complement strand
TGGCCCGCACATGGTGCAGAATTTTTCTCCCGGTGCACTGGCCGGCAGATTGCGCTCCTGCAACGACTCGGCCCGCAATTCGCGGGCCTTGTCAGGGTCCAGCGCCAGCTCAAACTGCTTTTCCCAGTCGAACTGAGCCCGGGCCTCGCTGATGGCATCGTCCTGGTCTTGAGCATGCGGAATGCCCTTGGCAATATCCGCAGCGTGAGCGGCGATTTTATAGGCAATGACTCCGGCACGGACATCTGCGGCATTGGGCAGGCCCAGGTGTTCCTTGGGAGTGACATAGCAGAGCATCGCGGCACCATGCCAGGCCCCCAGGGCCGCACCGATGGCGCTGGTGATATGATCATAGCCGGGAGCGCAGTCCACCACCACCGGCCCCAGGATATAGAACGGCGCGTCGTCACAGAGCGCCTGCTCCCGCAGCATATTCATCTCTATTTGCTGCATCGGGATATGCCCCGGCCCTTCGATCATCACCTGCACCCCGGCCTGGCGGCAGCGCCGTCCGAGCTTGCCCAGCTCAGCCAATTCCGCGAACTGCGCCTCGTCACTGGCATCAGCCAGGCAGCCTGGACGCATACCATCGCCCAATGACAAAGTGACATCGTATTCGGCGCAGATTTCCAGTATTTGGTCAAAACAGTCGTAGAACGGGTTATCCCGGCCGGTCCTGGCCATATAGCGGGCAATCAGTGCACCGCCCCGGCTGACAATGCGCAGCTTGCGCCGGCTGGCCGCAGGCAGCTGATCGGGACGGATGCCCGCGTGGATGGTCATGTAATCCACCCCCTGCTCCGCCTGACTTCTGATGACTGCCAGAATGGCCTCCGCGGAGAAATCAATTTCCTCGTCATCATTGGCGCGACAAGCCAGTTCATAGATGGGGACAGTGCCGATCGGCACCGTGGCGGCCGCGATGATGGCAGCCCGGATATGCTCCAGATTCTCGCCGGTACTGAGGTCCATCACAGTATCAGCGCCATACTTTACCGCCGCCTGGAGCTTCTGCAGCTCCTGCTGCGGGCAGCTGGACAGACTGGAGGTGCCGATATTGGCGTTGATCTTCGTCTTCAGCTGCCGCCCGATGCCCATGGGTATAAGATTGCGGTGACGAATATTGGCGGGAATCACGATGGTGCCGGCGGCAACCCCCTGGCGGATGAATTCTGCTTCCCGGAATTCACTGTCCGCCACCGCCTGCATTTGCGGCGTGATGATGCCTTTTTGCGCCTGGGCCAGCTGGGTACGGCAAGATAAGGTCATTTTTGTACTCCTTGCGGTAAAGACAGGGAGCAGCAATGACCATTAAACCGTTAAGGTCCTTTTGCTCCCTACGCTGATATTACTCAGATCAGGTTCAACGGGTATTCTCTCAGCCCCGGCTGTCGTCGGAGCACCCCGGATAAATTAATGCTGACAACGGGAAAAAAATCAGCAAAGCTGCAGGATTTCAGGCAAGTCGGTTATTTCCAGAATTCCTTTCAAGTGCATTGATTGCGGCCAGTCGTTGCATTCTTTGAGCACCTGCTCGGCATAAGAGCCGCTGTCCTCAGGTAAGGCCAGTTTGACCTTGCCGGGGCTGAGGAAAGCGACCAGCAAGGCGGGAATCTTGCCGATGCCGGCCGCCGTCAGGATGATGTTCTGATTTCCGGCTTGGCGCAGCAGTTTGATGGCTGCGAGGATATCACGTACTCTTCCGCCCAGATATGACTCACCCAGCAGCTGGCTGAGTGAGTCATAATGGTAGTCGAATTGATAGAGCTGGAAGAAGTCTCGGGTCGGTGTCTGATCACAACCGGCCGGAGTGCTCTCCCCCACGCCGCGGTAATCAAGACCAAACAGCAGTTCGCCTGGTTGCAAGACCCTCTTCTGTAATTCACTTTTAGAGTCCTGATGAGGGATATACAACTCGGTCCGCTCGGCTGCCGGCAGGTGGAAAAAACTCTGATTGTCAGCAGCCAGGCACAAGGTAGTGAGGATGCCCGGCTCGCTCTGCAGGGCGTAACGGGCAAAGAGCCGCCCGTCACCGACATAAATCGGACGCAACTGCCGGTAATGCGGCACTCTTACCGCCGCGATGCCGAGCTTGCGGCGCAGCGCCTGCCGCAATTCAGCCGGCGAGCGCTGCCCACGCGCCGCCTGCAGACGCTGCAAATCTTCCGCCAGGAAAGCGGAGATATTTCTGGCCCCCGGATAAGCGCTGACCTGCCCGGCGGGAAAACAATCCAGCTGCTCCTTGGGAACTGCCTGCCAAGGCTCTTCCCGGGGCGAGGCTGCCGGAAGAGAAAAGCATTGCTGGAAGAACTTATAGGTCTGTTCCCTGGCCGCGAGATTGAACCCGTGACTGCCCTCCCCTACCCAGAGCTGCACTCGTTCCGGGTACCCCAGGATGGTGTAGATGCGCTGCACTTCGGCAAACACTTCGCGGGTCCCGCGAATATCAAAGAAATCATTCTTCTCGCCGCTGATCAACACCGGCCTGGGCGCTGCGACCAGGAGCAAATCCGCCATGTCACCGCCATCTGCCGCCATCCCGAAAGGAATCTGTTCCGCATCCACCGGTAATTCGTTTTCAACATTCCGCCACCAGCGGGTGATGTAGCAGTTCGGCGCTGCGGCGGAGAGTCGTTCATCGACTGCATTCAGCAGCGTGGTCATCGTCCCGCCCCCGGAATTGCCCATCACGCCCAGGCGTCGGCTATCCACCTCCGGCCTGGTCAGCAAGTAGTCCAGGCAGCGCCGGGCGTCATGCAAACGCCAGGCACCGAAGCAATCCCCTAAAGGCAGCATCCGCCGATTCAGCAGATTGTGCTCGCGGCAATTGAAAATCTCCGGGTGTTCCGGATACTGGGTGCGTTCGCCCTGCCCGATGGGGTCCGGCAGCAGCACCACACAGCCACGCCGGCAGAGGGCAATCGCGCCAGCCTGATACTCAGGACAGGCTTTGCCGTCGGGAGCATGGCCCAGCAGCTCCAGGATGCCGGGACAGCGAGAGCGCCGCCGCTTGGGGAGATAAAGACTGCAGCAGACCGGGAAATCCGGCCGGCTGTCAAAAATCACTTTTTCGATAATATACTCGGGGAAATCCAGCACTCCGACAATTCTGGGCCGCAACGGGCCGCATTCTTGCGGAAACCGCCAGGCCTCCGCCAGTTTTTGGCGAAGTTCCTGCTGATAACGCCGGACGTCCTCTGGGGTTTGCAATGATGCCATGCGGCGCCGCCGCACTTTGGCCATCCTTGTGAATTTCTGCACATAATATTCCTGCAGCATATCTCCGAAAACAGCCATTATCAGCTCCTGTTTACAGCCTTGCCGGCAACATACTCCACCCGTCCTCTCCAACTGTCGCGCGGACCGGAAGTTCTGCGGGTAAATGCAAACAATAACTCCTGGCTGCTTTTTTTCAAGTTTGATGTATTATATTAACAGGATTGCCAAGAACCAACCGCAGAACGCTATGTTAGAACAATTACCAGCAGATTGGCAGGCAGCCCTCGCACCGCACCTCGACAAACCCACCCTCCTCCGTCTGCAGGATTTCCTGCAGCAGGAGCGGAAGACGGAACAAGTCTTTCCGCCAGAAGATAAAACTTTCGCTGCCCTGCACCTGACACCAGTAGCCACCGTAAAAGCACTGCTGCTGGGACAAGACCCGTATCACGATGAGGGACAGGCCTGCGGCCTCGCTTTCTCGGTACCCGACAATATCCCGGCACCGCCATCGTTGCGCAATATCCTGCGGGAATACTGCCAGGACCTGGGGTTCCCTATGCCTAGGCAGAATTCGCTGGAAAAGTGGGCCCGCCAGGGCGTGCTGCTGCTGAACACCGTGCTGACTGTGCGCGCCCACCAGCCCGGCTCACATCGCGGCATGGGCTGGGAACATTTCACCGATGCCGTTATCAAAGCCTTGGCACGGCGTAATACATCAGTGGTATTCCTGCTCTGGGGCAAACAGGCCTGGCAGAAAAAAAAGCTGATCACCTCACCCCAGCATATCGTCCTGACCGCCCCCCATCCCTCACCACTGTCCGCATATCGAGGCTTCTTCGGAGCAAAACCATTCTCACAGTGCAATGCCGAATTGCTGAAACGGCAAATCGACCCCATTGACTGGAGGCTGAACTGAACAGAACAACCGCAGAACACTTGCTGCATACAATATTGCTCCGGACAGACAAAAATGTGAGTGTCAAGCTATCACAGCATCTATACCCTGATTCCATCACTGTAATCAACTCCCAAAGAGGAACAGAGGACGGATATCAGCAACGAAAACAATAAAAAAATAAAAAAACCATGAAAAAAACTTCTTTGCACTGGAAAATCTTCAGACATGAGTATATATTATCTGCTTTACTGATTTCTGCGCCTTTATTTTGTCCGGCTCAGACTGAGCAGAAGCTGTCGATGGAGCTGCAGGAAGCTCAAGTGGCTCGCACTGCTCTGGAGCGTGAGAATGCCGGCTTAAAACAGGAATTAGTGGAAAAAAGCAAGGAGCTTGATGCTCTGCGCAGTCTTTACGCAGATTCAATCATTGAGCAAAGCAAGATGATTGAGCGCCTGCGGGCCTTGGAGTTGTCCGCTGCCCACCTGATTGGTGGCGGTGGTGACGAAGGTCTGAAGGAACTTTTTTCCGAGGCCATCTCAAGTATGGCTTTGGTAAGAAGGCAGATTCTGGCCATTGAGCAGGAATTTGCCGTTTTTGAGCAATCCTTGGCTGCGGCCTTGGATGGATTGCAACCGAGCGATGCCATGCGTCGCGAGTTTGAAAACCGGGTTATGTCCCTGCGAAGGGTGATTGAGAGCAGTCTCAAGCCATTGTCGTTAGTCGCCGGGCGAGGCAATGGGGATCCGGATAAAACAGGTTGCAGAATTTTGTCGTTGGATGAGTCTACACAGTCAGTACTGCTGGACCGCGGCTATCAAAATGACTGCCGGATCGGCAAAACCCTGGTTGTGAAGCGCGACGGGGAAGTGCTGGCGACTCTTAAAGTCGTGGAAAGCCGGGCTGACTGCAGTGCGGCGATGCTGATCTCCGGGTCTTGGCAGGTGCTTCTGCCAGGCATGGCATTAAGTGAAGAACGGGGTCGAATTCAGAGTAAATGATCCCAGTACCCTGCTTTATGTTATGCTGCATTTGTGGCCAGGCGAGTGACAATAGAATATCATAATTAGTTTTTCTCAACCTCAAGTTGAACATCCACCCACATAAGCAGAGAAAAGGAACATGGAAAAAGTTGCCATAACCAAGTATGTGCGGGTATCCCCGTTCAAGGCCCGTGAAGTCACGCGCCTGATTCAGGGCAAGCCTGCCGTAGTGGCGATGACCATCGTCAATCTGATTCCCCGCAAGGCAGCAAGACTGATTGAGCAGACCCTGAAGTCTGCCATCGCCAATGCCGAGAGCGACGATAAATTCGCCATTGACAGGTCCAAACTGTTTGTCAAAGAAGCGGTGATTGGTGAGGGCCCGACCCTGAAGCGTTTCCGGCCCAAGGCCCGCGGTTCAGCCGGCCGCATTCGCAAACGCACCAGCCACATTCGCATTGTTGTTTCAGACATGGCTTAAAGTCTTAGGGAGTACAACGTGGGTCAAAAAGTTAATCCGATTGGATTCCGCCTCCCAGTCACGAAAGACTGGAAATCCCGCTGGTTTGCCCGCAAAGCACAATTCGGCCCGCTGCTGCAGGAAGATTTGCGCATCCGCGAGTATCTGGCAGAGAAACTGAAAGATGCATCGGTCAGCCGGGTGAATATCGAACGTTTCGGCCCGCGCCTGCGCGTAACCATCTACACCAGCCGACCGGCAATCGTCGTGTCCGGAAATTTCACCCGCCCCACTGTCCGCGAAGAACGCCCGCAACGGCGTTTTGACGCCAAGAAAGGCGCCGGGCTGGAAATTCTCAAGAATGAGATGGCCCAGATCGCTAAGGAAAAAGAGATTCTGCTGGAACTCAAAGAAGTGCGCACTCCGGAAGTCGATGCTCAGCTGGTGGCAGAGAACGTAGCGCAGCAGCTGGTTCGCCGGGTGGCTTTCCGCCGGGCCATGAAACGCGCCATCCAGACCGCGATGGAACGTGGTGCAGATGGCATCCGCATCCGCTGCTCCGGCCGTCTGAAC
>JAAZIZ010000284.1 GCA_012800565.1 Lentisphaerota bacterium | reverse complement strand
CTCCGCGCCCTTGATTCTGACGGTGGGGCCCACCCCACCGATTGGGGGAACCCCCAACCCTGAATGTTTAGGACGCGCGCGAGGGGGGCTGCCACTCCCGGACGAAACGCCAATCGCAGCAGCCAAATTTAGGACGTGCGGGGGGGGGCTGCCACTCCTGGACGAAACGCCAATCGCAGCAGCCAAATTATAGGACGCGCGAGGGGGGGGCCGGAGGCGGACCATGGCAGCAGTGCCATCACTCGCTCAAAATGGTTAAGGTGCGAAGCTTGGTGCTGAAAAAGAGCTTTGCCATAGTGGTATGGTTAAGGTGCGAAGCTTGGTGCTGAAAAAGAGCTTTGCCATATGTGGTTGGGTTAGTCAAACACCCGGCAGTGCTCCCGCAGGTTGTGGCGTTGCCGGCACCAGAGCCGTCAGGGGTTAGTTGCAAGCCTGGACTACATAATGATTTTACAGGAATTCCTCAAGAAAAAAGAAAGATTTTACAGGGGGCGAGTACAGGTATTGTCTTCTGGCCTGTCCGACTTGTCTGACCTGTCTGACCCGTCTGACCCGTCTGACTTGTCCGACCTGTCCGACTTGTCCGACCTGTCCGACAGCACTATTTAGCTATTTCTCTGGCGGTTGTCCTTACGGGAAAATGATCGTCCCCATCGCGTCGCCGTAGGTGCGCCAGCTCCGGGGCCGGGGATTGAATTCCCAGATGTATTTCTGATAACCGGTGACTTTGCCGTCGCTGAACTCCACCAGGCAGTAGCTGGCGTTGAATTGCCAGCGTGCTCCTGCGGCCGGGGCAGGGCAGCCCAGCACGGCAAACGGGATGATGATTTGAGCGCTGACCTCCTGCTCGTTGCGGGGAGGCAGGTCAGGCGCGGGGGCCTGGCAGGAGGCCCAGGCGTCGCTTTTTCTGACAAAGACATGTCCGTTGTGGTCGTTTTCCTCCGAGGTCTTGCTGAGGGTACTGAACGCGACTTTGGCACTGCTGACCGGTGCGGTGTGGATGTAAATCATCCGGCGCAGATCACCCTCCGGAGCCAGGCGGAGATAGATATGCTGATGTTTACGCAATTCCGGGGCGACATTCTCGCAGCGGTAGCTGATATAGAGGTTCTGTTCATCACAGCGGCTGGTGATGGAGACTGGCCGGGCGGTGATATATTCACCTGGGCGGGTGACATATTCACAGACCAGATATTGCGGTTCAGGAGAGGGTTGCCCAGGCGGGGCGGGACGCAATTCCCGGGCCAGAATCTTGACCTGCTTGTCCCGCAGCCAATGCGCATCCCAGCATAATGGGGCGCGGAAAGGCGCGGACAGCCGCCCGTTATCCTGGAGAACCGCTCGTTCCATGCCGGCAAAACTTGGTCCCAGAATGAGGTCCGGTTTCTTCTCCTGCCCGGGCAAGGCCTGGATAAAGTCTGTGCGCCGGACCATCAAATCGACCAGTCGTCCGGAGTCTTCCGAGGTGCCGCTCTCCAGCAGCTGCAGGTATGCGTTAATAGTTCCGCAGGTCAGTTGCAAATAATCGAATTCCTGCCGTATGCTGCGTTGGATGGCCGGGTTACCATCTGTCCCTGCCGCTTCTGCGGCGGATAATTGCGCCTCAAGTTCTGCCAGCACCGGGTCCGGGAAGCGCAGGGACAGGAGCTGGAAATTCTCATATCCGGTGCGTTTGCCGGACAGCAGCTCGGGGTCATTCCAGTCGCGGTGATTGCTCTGGGTGGAGAGTTTCAGTTCCAGGCGTTGGTCCAGGAGCTGGTAGAATTTTGCCATCTGGGGGGCGGCTTTGCCGAAAGCTTTCTGATAGTAGTGCTGCAGTATTTCCTGCTCCTGCAGTCCGGGGTCTTCGCAGAGCCTCTGCCAGAGATACAGTGCGGGGCCTTCCAGGCCGGGCAGGCATTCGTTGCCGCAGCGATATACGCCGATGATCCGGTCCCGCTGGAAATTGCGGGCCTGCTGAGCCAGGGCTGCGAAAGTGCATTTCGGGGTCGCGCCTTCCGTCTGATACCAGCCCCAGTTGTAAAGGTAGACAACGAAGCCGCCCGGAACGCGGTAGTCTTTCCATTGCTGGAACACCTCGTCGTTATAGGGTGCCAGTTCGATGACCACGTTAGCGGGGAAATCCCGGAAGCTGGCCGGTGGGGTGCGGGTTGGGCCGTAGGCGATGATGCAGACCTGCTTGCCGGGGCGTTCCCGTTCGAAACGCTCCGCCAGGTTGCGGTGCAGCAACCAGAGTTTTTCTGACCAGGCACTGGTCTGGAACCATTCCTGGCAAGGTGCACATTCGCATCCCTGGAAGCCGTCGCTCTGGGCCAGCTGGACCATCTGATAACCGGCATCCGCCCGGGTGAGCATATCGCCATAAATCAATTCCTGGACTTCGGGATTGGAGAGGCAGAATTGGTCATGGTTCCGGCTGGGGTTTTCGCGAGTGCCGTTCAGCAGTGCGAAGTACTCCGGGTGGCTTTCCCCGAAGAGCTTGCGGGTTACGGCCTTGGAGTGCGAATGCCCGCCGTAAGTGCCGTACCAGGGGGCGGGCAGCAACCCGTTGGCCAAGTCGTAGAACATCCCTTGGCGCGGGCCGATGTTGTAAACAAGTTCCGGTTTGCGGTGCCAGTGGTAAGCAGCGGGTACGGCCAGACGCGGGCTTTTCTGGCCATAAACCAGGCCCTCGGGGCCGGGAAACAGGAATTCTGCGCCGGCGAATTCCCGCAGGAAGACCAGGCCGGCCTTGATCGAACCAAGAATCCAGTAATGGTAATGGTTGTACCAGTTTTCGGTTTTGGAAGCCCGGCGGTCCTCGCCCAGCAGAAAGACATCGCGGCCCCGGACTACGATTTCGTGCTCCCAGAGTCCGTATTTTTCCCGGATAAGCCCGGCTGCGATTGCGGCTTTGCAGGCACCCAGGTAGATGCCCGGGCGGTCCGAATCGCGCTGATTTTCCTGTACCACTGGCAGTTCGGCTCCGTAAGTCTGCTTCAGGCAATCCTGTATCAGCTTGGCAGTGTTGCGGTGGAAATTCTCCAGAAGAACGTCACTGCGTTCCGGGAATACGATCTGGTACTCGGAGTGTCCCGCGTCAATGATCAGCAGCTCCTGGTCATTGGCGGCGGCAGGGCAAAGCGCTGCCGTCAACAGCACTGCCAGCAGGAATAGAGGCGCATAGAAATATCGGTTTTGCATGGTTGTCTCCCAGGAGGATTTCAGGTGAAAAGAAAAGCTTCCCATAATGTATCGTCCGAAATGCGGTTGTGCAACTGGCGGGGCTGGAGAATTGCAGGCAGTCTGCCCGTAGCGGGATGGATTTCCGGGCTGCCGGCCCCAGCCCCGGGCACAGCCTGATTTTTTGCTTATGGCGGGTTGTCTCCGTCTGCTTTCGGTATATATTGATTGCAGGGAGCAACAACCATGAACAACATCGTACTGCGGATTCTGGATAAAAATGAGTTGTCGCTGGTGCGCCAGGTGGCCGATGTGGTCTGGCCGGTGACTTTCCGGCCCATACTCAGCGAACAGCAGATAGTCTATATGATGCAGATGATGTACGCGCCCGAGGTGATGGAGCGTGAATACGACCAGGGAATTAAGTTCTACGGGCTGTTCGCTGGAGAAAAACCGATCGGATACTTCACCTGGGGGCATTATGCACCGGAGACTGCCAAACTGCACAAGTGCTATCTGCTGACTGAATATCAGGGACGCGGCCTCGGTTCGCTGATGCTCAAAGAGGCTCTGAAAGAAGCCCGGGCGGCCGGCTACAGCCGTTTGCGGCTGAATGTGAACCGCAACAACACGAAGGCCATCCGATCCTATTGCCGCAACGGCTTCAAGACTGTCAAAACCGTGGACAATCCGATTGGCAACGGGTTCTTTATGAACGACTACATAATGGAGGCCGAGTTGTGAAAACCAGGGCAGGGCGGATTATGCAAACTTTGGGAGCGGAATGATGAAAGCAATTGCGACGGAACATATTGTGCGCTTGCCTGACGGCATCGGTCTCTATACAGTAGTCATGCTGCCCCGAAAGGGAGGGCAGTTTCCTGTAATCCTGCAGCGCAGTCCCTACGTCACCAAGGTGGTGGACCTGGAAGGCATGCTGACTGATGCCTGCCCATACCTGCGGGACGGATATGCGGTAGTATACCAGCACGTCCGCGGCTGCGGACGCAGTGAGGGAGACTTCATCCCTTATGAGAACGAACGCGCCGACGGACTGGCAGTTCTGGACTGGCTCCGGCAGCAGCCATTCAGCAATGGCGAGGTCTATCTCAGCGGGAGCAGCTACCTGTCCAGCGTGCATTTTTCTTATCTCAATGCCGCTCCACCGGAAGTTCGGGGAGCGCTGCTGGCGGTGCAGGATTGCGTCCGCTACAATATTCTGTTCCGGAACGGCTTTTTCAAGACCGGGCTGCATGGTTCCTGGTTTGCCAGGGTTTACAAGCAGAACAGCCTGACCAGGAAAAACTTCTGTCCGGACAGCTTCCGTCTGCTGCCCTTGTCAGATTTCTCCCGGGTGGTGTTCGGGGAAGCAGTGCCTTCGTTCGATGAGCCCTTGCTGCACCCGGACCAGGATGATCCGTTCTGGAGTACCCCGGCGGCCGGCGGCGACTATCTGGATGCTGTGCGCCGCTGTCGCATCCCTCTGCTGCTGATTACCGCGTTTAACGATATCTATACCGAGGGCGTGATTGAGATGTGGAATTCAATGTCGGCAGAGCAGCGGGCGCGTAGTGCGTTGATCATCACCCCCTACGAACACAACACCAGCTATATGCCGTCGATGCCGGTGCAGTTCCCGCGCGGCGGGCTGAAAGAGGTCTGGCCGGATTATGCCATAAACTGGTTCAATCATCTCCGGCGCGGTGACGCGCTGCATTTTGGCGAGCTTGGCAAGGTCACCTACTACACGATGTGGGAGAATCGCTGGCACAGTGCACCCATGCTGCCGCAGGGAAAAACACCGCTGACTTTCTTCCTGAATGATCATGCGCTGGACCTTGAGCCGGGACCGACCGGCGAAATCCAATACTTGTATAACCCTTATGCCCCGGCGACTTTCCCGGGCGGATGCTGCCTGAACTTTGACGGTATGCGTGTCCAGCCGCCGCCGAATTCGCGTTACGATATCGTGTCATTCCTCTCCCGGCCATTGTCGAAGCGCCGGGTGTTCAACGGGGGCGCTCGTGTGCGGCTCCTGGTCCGGACGGATTGTGAGGACACCTGTTTTTATGTCCGCCTGAGCGTGGTGAAAGCCGGCGTGGCCTACGGCCTGCGGGACGACATCACTGCGGTCAGCCGCGAGCATCCCGACTACCGTCCCGGTACGGCG
>JAAZIZ010000283.1 GCA_012800565.1 Lentisphaerota bacterium | reverse complement strand
CGCGCTGCCAACCGCTTTTTTGCGCCCCCGCTGGACAAAAACAACCAGCGGGGGCGTTTTTGCGTCAGGGGAGGGCGGGCTCTTCCCGCCGGTAAAAAGTCAAAGGAGCATGGTATGTTGAAGCTTGGCTGTGCGAAAAGATTTACTCTGCCGGGGAAGCCGTCGATGCTGCGTGGCTATGCTTCCCGCAATCAGCTCTCCACTGGCATTGAAGACCCCATTGAGGTAGGGGTGCTGGCTATTGCGGCTGCCGGAGGGGATACGGTTCTGTGCATCACTGCCGACCTGATTGGCATTCCGCTCGAATATTGCAACCGGCTGTACGCGCTGCTGGAAGAAAAATTTGCCATTCCTGCAGAGCGAGTCTGGCTGTGCAGCTCGCATACGCATTTTGCGCCGGGCTTCGATGGTTATTTTATTTCTTCCCGTGAGGGCGCTTTGCCCTACGGAGAGTATGCCGAAGACGCAGAGTATTTCGAATATTGGAGCCGGCAGATGCTCGATGCGGCGGCGACGGCCTTGCATTCTCTGGAGGAAGTCACCCTGGAGAGTGTGACCGTTGAGGTCCCCGGGATCGCATTCAACCGCCGGACCCGGAAGAAATCGGACGGCAAGGTACAGATGAGCTATACTTATCCGGAACACCCGGAGGATTTCCTGCTCCATCCATACGATTCCCGGATGTATGCCTGGCGATTTTCGACCGTCCATGGTCCGAAAGCGATCCTGGCCTGCTACGGCTGCCATCCGGTCACCAGTTATCGCGATGCGTATGCCATCTCCGCAGATTATCCGTGGTATTTCAAGCAGGCGGTGGAGCGGCTGTACGGCTGCCCCGGCTTCTTTCTTCTGGGAGCAGCTGGTGATGTTGTGCCGATGCTGCGCGGAAACAGCGATAGGCTGCAGGACAAGTGCCCGGTGAATCCTCGCGCTGCTATAGGCGAAGTCATGGCTACGACCTTGCGCCTGAATGAACTGGCTTTCCGCAAGATTGATTGCCCCAAGCTGAGCAGTACGGTAATCGAGGTGCCGGTGACTTTGCGGCAGGAGTACGATTTTGCGCAGGCAGAACAAAATTACCGCCGGGCTGAGGCCGGAAACTGCACTCCGGAAGAACTGTACTGGCGCCGGGAAGCATGGCTGTGCTGCCGCAAATATCCTGCTGAAAGCAGCACTCTGCCGTTGCGGCTGCTGCAGCTCGGTGACCAGGTTCTGACCGGGATGCCGTTCGAAGTCCTGAGCGGAATCGCGCTGCGTTTGCGGGAAGCAGTTCCGAATGCGGTTCTGGTGTCCATCACCGGCGGCTATCAAGGCTATCTGCCCCTGCAGGAGGAATTCCCGTTAGGCGGCTATGAGGTCTCCCTGGGTGGAACAGATTTCAGCCCCGGCACCGGCGACAGATTCCTGCAGGCCGCCATTGACGGCAGCAGCAGACTCTGATTCTTCTGAAACTTCCTTGGCGGAACCGGGCCAAGGGGTGTCCGGACTCTGCCGGGAGTGTATATTATATGCTTAACGGCAAAAAGGCCGGCATTCTCAACCCTCCGCAACAAGGCCTTGAAAACAGATTATGATTCCTGATTTTTCCATTATTCTGGCCGGCGGGCGCGGCACCCGGATGAAGGTTGCGAGCACTCCTAAGGTCTGCATTCCGGTGAACGGCATACCGGCCATTCAGCGTGCCCTGGGAATCTACCAATCCTGCGGCATCCGGCAGCATCTGGTGATTGTCGGGAATCAAGCCGGCAAGGTGATAGAGACGGTAGGCGAAAAATTCAGCAATGTCGCCTATGTTTACCAGAAAGAACAGCTTGGCACTGCCCACGCGCTGCGTTGCGTCTGCCAGGGATTGCCATCCATTCCGGATGACGCGGACTTGCTGGTAGTGGCAGGCGACCGCATCATTGAACCGGGAATCCTGGAACAGCTGTTCGATAAATATTACAGCAACCATGCCGATTTGGCTTTGCTGGCGCTGCGCTGCCGTCCGCGCTCGGGACAAGGCCGGCTGTACTGCGATCCGGACACCGGCACGCCGGTGGCGATCCTGGAAATGGCCGATATCCGGCAGAGGATGGCCTATCAGCAGCTCCGCACCGCAGTTCTGGCCGCGAAGACCCCCGCAAAGGCAGAACTGCGAAAACTGCTGGAGGAGACTTTCTTTGGTCCAGGGAGAGAAGTCAATGCCGGCAAAGGCGAGTGCGCCTTTGCTGAACTCTGGCGCAAACTGTACGGCGAGGCTGAATTGAGCCGGGCAGAACTGCTGGCCTTGCTGCCGGAGGAACGCACTTTCTTCCAGCTGCAGACCAGCGCCGGGCGGCAGAAGCTGATGCCCGCAGAAGCAGAAGCACTGCCATACGGTAACACTTCAGTGTATCTGCTCAAATACCGGACTCTGCGCAACGCCCTGCAGAAGCTCTCCCGCGACAATGCCCAAGGCGAAGAGTACCTCTCGGATTTGCTCAATATCGTCTGGCAGGAGGCATGGCGAGATAAAAAGACCCCGGCTATTGCAGTGCTGGAGGTTGACGATTTGAACCGGGTGCTGGGCTTCAATAACCCCGCTGAATTGCTTGAGGTCGAAGCAATCCTGAGCGCAAACACGCTGCCTGATGATACGCCCCGCTGGAAGACCGATGTGTTCTGGCCTCTGCAAGCGTGGCAGAATTATTTTTCCGCCTGGGATGATGCTGCCAGCCCGGCGGGCCGGCAACTGGTGGAAATCTATGGTCAGGACCAGGAAATCATTGCCCGGCAAGCCAGTATCATTATGTCTGTGCTGGAGCAGGGGGCAGGGATGTATCCAGGGAATACTCCCGTCGGCCTGGTGCGGATGCCCGGACGCCTGAATGTGATGGGGCGGCATGTCGATCATCAGGGCGGAAACTGCAACCTGATGACCATCAGCTTTGAAACAGTGATGCTGGTGCATCCGCGCCAGGATGACATTGTGACGGTACGCCACTGCGACCCTGCCAATTTCTCCGGCAGCGAATTCAGTATCAGCGAAGTGATCGCTTCCCTGCCTTGGGAGGACTGGAATTCGGTGGTCAACAGCGAGGCCCTGATGAAACGCTTTCGCGAATACGGCGTGCATTGGTCGGAATATATCAAGGCCGCGGTGCTGCGGCTGCAGAAGAAATTTCCGACCCGGCCATTGCATGGCATGGATGTGCTGGTGGCGGGAAACATCCCGATGGCAGCCGGGCTGAGCTCGTCCTCAAGTCTGATTGTCGGCGCTGCGGAAGCCGCCGTCGCCGCCAATAACCTGGATACATTCCCGGCCCAGCTGGTGACTCTGTGCGGCGAGGGAGAGTGGTTTGTGGGCACCCGCGGCGGCAGCGCCGACCATGCAGCCGTAAAAATGGGCCGTCAGGGCAGCGTGGTCAAGGTCCGATTCTTCGATTTTGCGGTGGAAGAAACAGTGCCGTTTCCGGATGATTACGCGATGGTGGTCTGCGACTCGGGCATACAGGCCCGGAAATCAAGTGCCCCCCGTGACCAGTTCAATCACCGTATTTCCTGTTATCGTATCGGCTTTGAACTGATCCGCCAGTTATTCCCGCAATATCGCGCGTTACTGCAGCATTTGCGCGATGTCAATGTCAGAACCCTGAATGTCCCGCTGGCGAAAATCTACCGCATACTGCTGGCGTTGCCGGAGAAAGCCACCCTGCCGGAATTGCAGGCCATGCTGCCGGGAATTGATATCCAGACCTTGTGCGCCAGGCACAACCCGCCTGCCGACGGCCTCTATCCAATCCGCGGAGTGGTGCTTTTCGGGCTCAGCGAATGCGAGCGCTCGGCGGCCTACGTGCAGCATCTGAAGAACGGCGAGATAGCGACCATCGGAAAACTGATGAAAGTATCCCACAATGGCGACCGGGTGGTCAGTTATACTGATGACTGGCAGGAAATCCCGTATCTCAATCCGATGGACAACGCCTATATCCTGGACCGCCTCAGTGATTTGGAGAGCGGCCTGCCCGAGCGTGTGATCAGGGCGCAGCTGATCTGGCAGCCCGGAGCATACTCCTGCAGCCTCCCGGCCATCGATTTGATGACTGATATTGCGAACCGCACCCCCGGCGTGGCCGGAGCACAGCTGGCCGGCGCTGGCCTGGGCGGCTGTATGATGGTGCTCTGCCAGAAAAAGGCAATCGCTGATCTGCAGAGCAATCTCAAAAAAATCTATTACGGTCCTGCCGGTAAGGAGCCCGCGATCCTGGTCTGCCGACCGGTCGCCGGCGGCGGGATGCTGAAAATCAGCCAATAAGCATTGGCCGCCAGACGTTATAATGTTGTATTCAGGCTTATGTTGCGCCCTGGCAGGGCTTGGGTAATTGGGGGTGCCCCGTACCCAGGGCAGGCGGCCCGCCCCAGGTGCCGCGCCTCCGGCGCGGGGGATGGTATGGGACGTATGGGACGTATGGATGGGACAATGGGACAATGGGAAAGGCGGGGCACGACCTGCAGGTTACCCATGGCGTAAGGGCATCCAGTCCCCGTCGCAACCTAATTTCTCGCAAAGCGACATAAATACGGCGTAAGGGCATTTGGAGCTTGCTCCCGCAGCCTTGTTCCCGGAGGACTTTCGCCCTCGGGTTCAGGCGTTGCCCTGGGTATATCACTCCCCATTGGGGCTTTTAAGCCGCATAACTCAACCTGTCCGGTTAATCAATATGAGTTGGCGTTTACTGGTTTTATGGCTGTCAACCCTGGCGGTGAGCATTTTCGCTGCCAGTGGAAAAATCCCCCCGGATTGGCGGGAGGCGGCGGTTTGCCGCCGCCAGGAAGGGAATCTGCAATATGCTGCGGTCTGGGACGGGGAGAGCCCGCTGGCCTGCATCGTCCAGTCACAGCAGGATGGAAAGGCAGTGCGGCTGGAAATCACCCCCGACGGCCTGCAGGCGGCAATATTGCCCGAAGTGGGTTTTCAGGAGACGCCACTGCCGGTTAAACTGACAGCTGCTTTCCCGCCCCGGAAAATCATCCCCTCCTTGCCGATACTGCTGAAATTCCGGGAAGACCACTGGACGCTGTATCTGAATGATGCCTGTTCCGCGGTACTGCCATCACCTTTTGCCTTGCCCGCAAAGGTTTTTTTTCCGCCGGATGTCCGGCTGAACAGCAGCGAACCGCGCTTCCTGCCGGTTCCGCGGGTTGATTACAGCACGGATTTTATGATTGAGGAAAGCGCGAGCAACCAGCTTTATCCCTGGGTGCGGCAGTCAGGCAGCTGGCGCATCCATACTGCTCTGGCCGAAGCGCTGGTCCGCCCAGAGACCAATCTGGCCCGGACTGCGCAGGCACCCCTGACGCCTGACAAGAGCCCGAATTTCTATTCCCTTAAAGGCGGCGGCAAGCATGCAGTCATTGTCACTGGTTATGAGTTCTTCGACAATTATCACTTGACCGGTTCAATGCAGCTGGATGAGGGCGAGGCAGGGATTGTTTTCTTCTACCGCTCAGATGAATCATCGGCAGACGAAAATACAGAGAAGCCGGCAAATGAGGATTTCTATGCCCTGACGCTGCTGCTTGCCGGCCCGCAGCCGGCCTGCCGGGAAATCCGCCTCTGGCACAGCCGGGCCGGGCAGCGGACGTATCTGGCCCGGGCGCAGACGCCGTTGTATCAGCGGCAGTGGTATCAGCCGGGTATTAAAGTCGTCGATGATCAGATTATCGCATATCTGGACGGCTATGAAGTGTTCCGGGTCAGGCACAGCCTGCCGCCAGGAGGCAAGATCGGCTTTTATGCCAATACCGATACCGAAATCCGTTTTGATGATGTCGCGTTGCGCAGCATCAATCATATTGATTTAACCACCGTCGGAGACATCCGTTTCCAGACCTGGAAACACAGCGGCGGATTTTATCAGAACCCCGGGCTTCTGCTCCCAGGCACGCCAGACGACCAGACCTGCCTGCAGGCTCAGGCCAAAAAACAGCCGGAGTATCTGCTCTTGGGGCGTCCCCATAATCTTACCGGAGTCTTTTCCTTTCAGGCTAAACCGGCGGGAAACGATTTCCGTCTGGGGCTCTTGGCCGGCTGCGGGCAGGGACAGCAGCCGCACTACCGCTTCGTCATCGAAAACCAGCAAGGAGCCTGCCGCGCCAGGCTGCTGCAGAACGATGCCGACACAGAGCAGGAACTAGAGTCGTTCCCTATCCCCGAGCTGCCGCCGGAATTCCAGCTGATGCTGGACGCCAGCGAACCAGGCAGACTGAGATTCCTGCTGGACCGGACGCTCCTGACCGCCTGGGAAGTGCCCGCTACGCTGGCGGCCGGAGCAGTCGGAATCTGGCTGGACTGCGGCAGTGAAGCGCAGTTCAGCCAGATTACCCTGAAGCGGCAGAGAAATATTTTCACCGAGCAGGAACAGAAAAATCCCATTTTCCAGAGCGATAATTTTATGCGCCACTGGGCCTCGCCGGAAGGGCAGTGGATTGCCGGAGGAGATGGCACTTATTGGCACAAAGGGGATTTTTTCGGGGACTTTTCCTTGCGCCTGCCGGCCAAGCCCGGCTCCGAAGTGCAGGTCGCGGTCCCGGATGGCGAAAAAACCGGCCCTTTGAGCCTGACCGTCAAGGATAATACCTTGTGGCTGGCCGTAAATGAACCGGATTTGGAGGGGCCGGTGCTGCGCTCCTGCCCGCTGGGACCATCGGCTCCGGCAGGGCAGGAGCCGCTCTACATATTGCACTGCGAGGGATATTTAATCTGGGTGACCCTGGCCGACAAGACGGTGCTGCGGGAAAGACTGACCACCCCGCTCTCCAGGCGCGGTACCAGGGTGATGACCAGAGGGCTGGGAATTCCCGATCTGGCCCGCAGCAAAGTGACGCGCAGCAACATCATTGATGAATTTTTCAACGAATCGCCCTACAGCTGGCTGGCCGTCGGCGGGGACTGGCAGATCATCAACCGCTTCCAATGCACCCCGAGCTGGTCCCACATGATCGGCGAGGCCCCGGAGGGATTGGGGGCATTCTGGCGCAAGCAGATATTCTCCGGTGATATGACCCTGGAATTCTACGCCGGAACCAGGCACGGTTTTTACAGCGATGCCGGAAACTTGAATTGCACCATCATGGCCGCGGACACCACTCCATCCAGCGGCTATTCCTTCAACTGTACTGAATGGGACCATAACCGCTCCCAGAATTGGAGCCGCTTTTACCGCAATGGCCGCGTCATCGGCGAAAGCGATGCATATCTCGTGCCCAGGACCCGCAAGGGCATGGTGCGGAAAGTCCTCAATCCCTTGATTTCAGAAGGACGCCCGATACACGGTGCCTGGTACTATATCAAAGTCCGGCTGATCGGTGATAAGCTTGAGTACTATTTCGATGACGAAAAAATCTTTGAGACCCGTGATCCGGATGCTCTCAAACAGGGCCTGGTGGGCATCTGGACCTTTGTCCACAGTATAACCCTGGCGCAAATCAAAATAACCTACCAGGATGTCCGCCCCAGAGAATTCCCGGTCAAGGTGTTGTCTTTAGATGCCCCGGAGCCGGGCGCTGCTGCGCAATCCGCTCAGACCCCGGCGACAGCAGCGTTCTCTGAAGTGCGTATCGGCGCCCTGCCGGTCGATACCCTAGCGCCCGAAAACTGGACCCTGTCCGACCCGGTGGGGCAGAGCACTCTGAACGTGTTTTCCCAGAACGCCACCGCGCTTTTTCTGCGCAATGAATTAGGCGGTGGAGCGATGCTCCTGCAGAGCAAACTGCCGGGGACGCAGCTGGAAAATACCGCAGGCTGGTTTTTCCAGACCAAGCGCACCCGCCAGGCCCGCCTGAATTTCAGTTACATTACCGGGCCGATGAGCGAAAAGGCCGTGGTGGTGGCCAAAAACAACTACTTCCATCACCTCAGCGGACCGACGTTCTCCCGCGGCACCTGGGATATGACCGGCAGTACCGATATCCCGGGACTGGACCATATCGCCCCGGACCACCGGGACTTCCAGGACGTCTTCGCCTGGATACCATCGCGACTCCGCCAAGGTGATAATCTCACTGCCGGACGAGGAGTGGCGGTATACGCCCTGGGGATAGAGCAGCTTGATTTCCAGACCAGCGGCATTGCCGGCAATGTCCCCGGCGATGGCTATGCCTTGCGGAGACTCCAGCCGATCTATTATTCCTTGCCGCCGATTACCATCCCCGATGGCGTCAGCATTTACGCGCGCTATCCCTGGAATGAGCAGTTCTGGGGCCATACCCAGAATGCCGGGGAACTGCGGCAGCATCTGCTCGACGGGGAACGCGAGGGGCTTAATCATGTCTGTCTGCTCTTCCGGAAAGACCGGCAAGCTCTGATCCAGGACGTGTTCTGGATTAAGCTGCCGGAACAAGTGGAGTTCTCTTTGGCCTGGGACAAGCAGGAGCCCGAGGCGGTGCGCCTTACCGCCACCGCGCCTTACCCAGACCCGCGTTTCGCCCGCGCAAAAGTGCTCTTGGACGGACAGGAAATCGCGCATGAGCGCGACAACAGCGAGAGCATCCTGCTGCGTCTGCCACCTGCTGCCGCGCTGGCAGCAGCGCTGGCTGCAGGAGAACTCTGCCTGACTGTCGATCCCGGCACCGGTGAGAAAACAGTGCGTCTGCCTGTCACACCGGGGCGCATAAACGCCCCGCCAGTCCTGACAAAATTGTCCGGCCTGACTCCATTCTTCCTGAATTACGAGGATTTCCAGCGTCGCCCGCGGGAGACCACCCGGATGCGGGAAATGGCCGGCGACCCTCTCCAGGGACGCTATTTGTCAGTCCAGAACCTGGGTTCTGCCGAACGCCTGAGCCACTCCCACAGCCTGAACTTTTCCCTGGCTCAATATCCTCTCTTTCAATGCCGTTACCGTGCTTCTGATATGGCCCATATCAGCCTGTTCTTCAGCAATCACCACGCCGCCGTGATGTCTCCCGAAGACCGGCGCCATGATACTGTGCGGGTACGTCTGACACCAGAATTCCACCTTGATCAGCAGTGGCATACCTGGCTGGGCATTATCAGTGACGCATTTGTGCGCCAGCCCTATTCAACCATGCGCTTCCTGCCGGACTATTTCCAGCTGCGTTCGCAAAGCGGAGTCGATCAGACCGGACTGTTCAGTGAAATCCACTTCGATGACCTGGTCTTCGGACCTGCGGTCCGCGAAGCCGGGCAATTGACCTGCACCCCGGAATATGCAGATGCTGACGGCGTGGCCGCAGTTTTTTCCGCATTGCTTGCTCTTGACCGGCCGTATTGGGAGCTGACGCCGGCCGAACAGGAGGCCGTGTCCTGGCAGAAGCATGCTCCCGGCCAGCCCATCACCCCCGCTCTGGATAATTTGTCCGATGGCGTCTGCCATCTGCTGTTCAAGGCGGTGGATAATCTGGGGCTGGAATCGGCAGTGAGCGATGTGCCGTTCCTGCTTGACCGCCAGCCGCTGCAAATCCAGCACCAGATAGTGGAGTCAAAGGACCCCAATCATAACGGCACGGTCCTGCATATTGACTTGAAGTCTTCCGGCGGCGCACCCTGGAGCATCGACCAGGCCAATTTCCAGCTCCAGGGCCGCGAACTGAAAATCCCCACCTGGAGCAGTGAGTATGTGCATTCGGTGCAGAATGATGTACTGAAGTTGAATTATCCCTTCATCTTCCGCAATGCAATTTTTCAGAGCCGCGATGGCGATGTCCTGGATTTCACTCTCGACAATCTGCTGGATGGTGCCGGCAATGCCCTGCCGAAGTACAGCATACCCATCAAAGTGGATTATGCGGCTGACCATACCGGCCCGTCCTGGTATTCTCTGGACTTCGCTACCAGTGTCAAAGTATGTCACAACTGGGAGGGGTATCGCACTAACGATGTCGTGTTCGGCACAGAACCGCCGGAGCGCAAGGGCGAACTGCGCATCTCGCACCAGCTGGGGCAGTCGCCTTTCCTGGCCTACCCGGCGCAGCGGGGAAATGCCATTATGACCCTGCCGGTGGATTGGCAGCCCGACCGTTTCCCCTGTCTGTCTTTCAGAATGCGGCTGCAGACAGTTACTGAAGAGATGATTGTTCAGGTGGTGCTGGAAACCACAGATGACAAGAAGTACACCATTACCCTGGGCAATCCCCGGCGCCGGCTCCCGGAATTGAATTGGCAGCAGACTTTTACCTGGCAGGCTCAGGTTTGGCAGAATTTCAGCTTCAATGTCCGGCAGATGTTCCTGGACTGCGGCATAACCAGCGACAACTTGTCCAAACTGCATATCAAGAGCCTGCAGTTCCGGCGGCGCAGAGCGGCTGATAGGGATATGCTTTCCCTGGACGACCTGTTTATCCACGGATTGCCTGAAGCTCAGGACAAGCCGGATTTGCTCAAATGGCTGGCGTTTGACGCCAGTGGAGTAGCCTCTCTGGAGGCCACCGCAGTAGCCCCGGACGGCAAGGACCTGTGGACCCAGAGTTACCCCCAGACAGAGCCATATCCAACTGCCGATTTACAGCTCCTGCGGCAGAAATTCACTGGCCTGCAGTGGTTCCGCTGCGTGGCTAAAGACCGAGCCGGAAATCTCTCCGCACCATTCTGGCTGCCTGTGTATAGCAACAGCGAACAGAAATAACCGCCTCGGGCTGCAATTATCCAATATCTCGGCTTGAACCGGCACAAGACCTGGCCCTACGACAGCCCAGGAAAATAAAAAAGCCCCTTTGCAGGGACTTGCAAAGAGGCTTTTAAGTATTGGCTGCCCGACCTGGATTTGAACCAAGACAAACTGAACCAGAATCAGTTGTGCTACCATTACACCATCGGGCAGTTCCGTTGTCGAGTTATTAATGTAGCACAGAATACGCCTGTTTCAAGTTAGCTGGAGTATAAATTACCCCAACAACAGTCCCAAAGAATCAGAAATTGATATTTTCTTTTTCTCGCCTGCCCGGTTTGCAAAAAAGTT
>JAAZIZ010000282.1 GCA_012800565.1 Lentisphaerota bacterium | reverse complement strand
CTTTATGCCAGCGCGATGCCGACTGCATGCCCTTTTTTTCATGAGGGAAAAAAATGACATAATCTCCAGCAGAGAAAAAACAGCAGCATTGAAGAAGACGTGATTTTTTACCGCGATTCACGCATGGGTGGAGATTGCCTTTTTTCAGGAAAGTGGTAAAAGTCACAAAACATTGACAACAAGTGATTTAATTTTATATTAATGGGAAAATGAACGTTTTTTGACAGTGGTGAACCATGCATGTGTCTGGTTAGCCAGACAGTGAGTTTCATAGGAGGAGCCCAGGGCAACGCCCTGGGTAACCTGCAGGTCGTGCACCGCCTTTCCCATTATTCCATTATTCCATTATTCCATTATTCCATTGTCCCATTGTCCCATCCACACGTCCCACACCATCCCCCGCGCCAAAAGCGCGGCACACAGAAATGCCGGTCATCAATACGTGACCGATTACGCGGAAAAATAGGAAAAATATTCCTGTGGCTTGCATTAAAAAGATGCTGACAATATATTAACCTACGCAAGTATTGTTCGTTCTTCCGTTATCATTCTGGATGGCAATATGTTTTGCCTGCACAATAAGGAGATATTAATGAGACGCAGATTATTTACTTTGATTGAGCTGCTGGTGGTCATTGCGATTATCGCGGTGCTGGCCTCAATGCTGCTGCCGGCTCTGAGCCAGGCCCGGGCCAAGGCCAAAACTGTCGGCTGCATCAACAACCTCAAGCAAAATCACCTGATGTGGGTGTTGTACAGCGATGAACACGACGACTGGTATATGCCCGGGGACATCACCGTAGGTGCGAACAACTGGGTCTGGAATGAAGCCGTATTCTACTACAGGCTGTTCGGACAGGTGGTGGAGCAGGTCGGCATCTACCCCGACAGGCCCAATACCAAGGGATATTTTATGCCCAGCTTCCTCTGCCCGGCTAACTCCCGCCATGTGGCGTACTATAATCGGCAGCCAACCCTGAATGACTATGGATACAATAATTTTTTGGGAAGCAGCAACAACAGAGGGTACTCCCAATCCTGGGGCTTGGAGAAGCCCAGTTCCCCAAATCGCCGGCCCGATAAAACCCCGGTCTGGACCGATTGCTGGACCGATATCCTGAATCCGCCGGCCAACAGCAACTGGGCAAAGGGCATCCGTGGCGGTGGCGCTAAGTTTGTCAACCGTTCGAGAGTCGGTTCGGGTTCCGGCTATGTCACCAATATCGGGCCGAGTTCCGCCCATCCTGGCGGCATGAATGTGCTGTATATTGATGGCCATGTCGAGACCCAGAACTACCTCTGGTGCTACAACTACACCGGCAGGGTGGATGTATGGGTGCCGACCAATCCCGCCTCAGTGGTTAAGTTCTACTACTGAAAAATCAGCGTTTGACAGTTGAAACCGGTAATTGCAACCATAGTGCAAAACCAGGAGGACAATCATGCCAAAATCAAGATTTACTCTGATTGAGCTGTTGGTGGTCATTGCGATTATTGCGGTGCTGGCCTCAATGCTGCTGCCGGCGCTAAGCCAGGCCCGGGCCAAGGCTAAAACGGTCAGCTGCATCAATAACCAGCGGCAGAATATCCTCCTCTGGACGCTGTATGCCGAGGATTACGACGGCTGTTATTTCCCCGGCTCTATGCAGCATACCAACGGCAGTTTTTATCCTTGGACGGATATCCTGTTTCGCAATAATCTGCTGGCACCGGCGATCCGCAAGAAAGGCATTTATCCTGCCAATCCGGCGGTTGACGGATATTATCTCCCTAGTTTCTTGTGCCCGGCCAACGCCCGCCCGATTTGGAGTTACAGTGTGTTCCCCGTCCTGAACGATTACAGCTATAATGTGTTTCTGGGACGCAAGGATAGCTTCCATACCTCCAATCCGAATACCTGGGGCATACCAAATTCATCTACCAGGAACTACCGGCCGGACCGGACCGTGGTGTTCACCGATTGCTGGGCAGATGTGCGGGATGCCTGGAGCAGCAACGCCTACCGCGGCGGCGGGGTGACTTTCTTCCGGGTGATTACCAGAAGTTTCGACTCCGTGAAATATCATACCAATGTCGGGGCCTGGGCCGCCCATCCCGGCGGCATGACAGTCTCGCATATCGACGGGCATGTGGCAGTGCAGAATTATCTCTGGTCCTGGAATTATTCCGGCTATGTCGATGTCTGGGGAACGATGTCGGAATCCAGCCTCCGCAAATGGACCGTGCAGCCCTGATAAAGAAAAAAGCAGTCGCGCAACCGTCCCGGCTATGATGTTCAGGAGGCAGGGGATAGGTTAGCTGGAGTAGACAAGGCGGAATCGGCCTGAGCCCGGCATAACATCTTGCGCCAGAGGCGCTTATCCATGCTTAACCCCAGGCTTCAGCCTGGGGTGAGGCCCCCACCCATAGTGCCTTGTAAAGGCACCACAATCAGACGGGCAAGCGCTTATTCCGCCGGCTGACGTTTTATTCCCCGGTTCCTGCATATAGTTTGCAAGTAGTCATCAGGCTATTCAATGAAATATCTTATCAATGCAGATTCGTATGATACTGCCGCAAGAGAAACCAGCCGGCTGTCGGCCTGGCTGAGGCAGACCCGGATTTATTTTTTTCTCCGGCTGCTCAGCAATTATTATCAGATAAACCGTTGTGCCCGGCAAGGGAAGCTGGACCGTGCCCGGCAAGTCTATTATTCGGAGCAGAATCTGCGCATACTCGAAGCCTGCGGGGCATCCATCCATATCCGCGGCCTGGACCACATCAAGGCTTCGGAAGGTCCGTTTGTTCTGGTGGGCAACCACGTCAGCGCCCTTGAGAGCATGTTGCTCAACGCGATTCTTTCACCGCGCATTGAGTTCACCTATGTCGTCAAAAACAGTTTATTCAAAACGCCGCTTATCGGTCCGCCGATGCGCAGTCTCAAGGCCATCGGAGTAGAGCGTAAGAATGCGCGCGATGATTTCAAGGTGATAATTGACGAGGGCAGGAAGAGATTGGCGGAGGGATGTTCGGTGCTGATTTTCCCGGAAGCCACCCGCCATCGCGAATTCCTGCCCCAGCGCTTCAACAGCATCGGCTGCAAGCTGGCCCGGAGCGCCGGGGTCGGACTCATCCCCTTCGCTCTGAAGACCGACTTCCTGGCTCCAGGGTGGCTGTTCCGGGAATTCGGGCCGCTCTGCCCGCAAAATCAGGTCTGGTTTGAATTCGGGGCGCCTTTCAGCCGCGAGGCACTCAGTGAGAACGACAAGGAAGTGCACCGCGCGACGCTGGAATTCATCCAAAGCAAAATATCTGCCTGGAAGCAATTGCCGCAGTCCTGAGTGACCTGGCTGTCTGCCGCAGCGTCTCAGTTCAAGAGAACGCTGTTTTCTATTTTGGTACCGGGCACTTGTCCAGGATATCGGTAATTATTTCCGTATTGCTGATGCCGGCATATTTAGTCTGATTGTCCAGCACCAGCCGGTGCGCCAGGACTGGCACCGCGAGCCTCTTCACATCATCAGGCAGGACAAAAGTGCGGCCGGAACGGTATGCCTCGGCCTGGGCGCAGCGGCAGAGAGTCAGACCTGCCCGCGGGCTGGCACCAAGGGCCACACGCTTGTCCGCACGGGTACGGTTCACCAGCTCCAGGACGTAGGCCACCACAGTGCCGTCCATCTTCACCTGGCGCACCTGCGACTGCATGGTCACTACTTCCTCACAGCTGAAAATAGGGCGCAGGGCCTGGCTGGGGTCACCATGCAGGCGGTCCAGCAGCAGCTGTAATTCGGCCGGGGCCGGCGGATAGCCCAGCACCAGATGCAGGGCGAAGCGGTCCAACTGGGCTTCCGGCAGAGAATAAGTACCCTGGTATTCGATGGGGTTCTCGGTAGCCAGGACGATAAAGGGGCTGGGCAGGGGATAGGTCACACCGTCGGCAGAAATCTGCCGTTCGCTCATGGCCTCAAGCAATGCCGACTGGGTCCGGGGGCTGGCCCGGTTGATTTCATCCGCCAGCACGATATTGGCAAAAATCGGCCCTTTGCGGAAGCGCAGTTCGCCATCCTTGGGGTTATAGATGCCGCTGCCGATGATATCAGTAGGCAGCAGGTCAGGCGTGAACTGGATACGGCGGAAATTGGCATTCAGGCAGGCAGCCAGGCTTTTGGCCAGGGTGGTCTTGCCGACGCCAGGGACATCGTGCAGCAGGACACTGCCCTCAGCCGCCAGGGCCACCAGCAAAAGCTCAATGATATCATCTTTGCCCCGGATGACTTCTCCCAGGGCCTGGCCTAAAGCGGTTAATTTTTCACGCATAATTAAAAATTGCTGAACTGCAAGGATGGATTGGGGCACAATGCCGGTGCCGCACGTCAGGCGGGGCGGTTTTCGGGGCGGCAAAGTAATTTATTGGCTGGAGGGGCAAAATGCAATCGCAGGGCCTGGAAAAAAGGGAAAAGTCGTGTTCTCTTCAGGCAAAAGCTCTGAAGTGGACTAAATTATATAAGAGTATGCACGGGCCTGCTTGCCGTGACCGGTTCGAGGCCCGGTGTTTTCGAACCGATCAGTGACAAGGAGAATTATGGCTACCTGTTATTCCTATTCCGAACTGGCGGGCCTCCTCGGCGTCAAGGCTCCGCTGCTGATGCTGGACCGCCTGGAAGTAATGCCGGACAGCGCGGAAGCGCGCGGGCGCAAGATGGTCTCCAACAATGAATTCATGTTCGCGGGACATTTTCCCGGCCAGCCGGTGATGCCCGGCGTGCTGCAGGTCGCTGCCATGGCGCAAGCCTCCAAGGCTCTGCTGCTGCAGCTCGCTCCCCAGGAATCCGGTACGGCAGTGCTGGTTGCCGTGGAGAAAGTCAAATTCCGCAAGCCGGTTCTGCCCGGGATGGTGCTGGAGATAGCGGTGCAGTCCAGCGGCCGGGACGAGCAGGGCAGATATAAGTTCCAGGT
>JAAZIZ010000281.1 GCA_012800565.1 Lentisphaerota bacterium | reverse complement strand
CGCCGCGAAAACTGGCCGAATATATGCATGGACTGGCAACCACGGTTTCGACGGACAAGCATTTCAAATGGGGAGAATTGCTGCGGGAAAAAGTCAGTCTGAAGCTGCCCCGGAGCTGGGTGACTTTTCACTGGCTGAACCTCTGCTCCAGCTTCTTCTTGCGCTGCCTGTTCCGCTTGCGTGCCAATAATGTGGAGAATGTCCCGAAAGGTGCTTGCATCCTGGCTCCTAATCACCAGAGTTATCTGGACGGTCTCTTTATTATGGCTTTCCTGAAGAAAAAGATTCTGAAGGATACTTTTTTCTACGCCAAGGCCGAGCATGTCCGGCACTGGTGGCAGCGTTTTATGGCCAGCCGGCATAATGTCATTGTCATGGACATCAACAAGGACCTGAAATTGTCCCTGCAGAAACTTGCCGATGTCCTGAAAAAGAATAAGAAAGTGATTATTTTTCCGGAAGGGACGCGCACTTTGGATGGTAGCCTGGGTGACTTCAAACATACTTTCGCCATCTTAGGCCGGGAACTGGATGTGCCCATCGTGCCGGTTGCCGTAGATGGCGCTTTTAAAGCATTGCCGCGCGGCAAATTCTTCCCGCGTTTTTTCCAGAAGGTCAATATTTCCTTTCTGGAGCCCATTTACCCTGCGCAAAATGACAGTTATTCATCTTTGTCGGACAAGGTCTTCCAGGCATTGTCCAGCAAGCTGGAAAAATCGCATCCATAAGAATTCCAGCTGCTCCCCATGCATTGCGCAGGGAGGCGAGAAGCCATATAGCGTAATCTGCTTGCTGGGGATACTTATTTATCGGATTCGTCCAGAAGCTGCAGCAGTCGCTGCTGGGACTCGCTCTGTACCTGCTGATGCAGGCTGTTGCCCTGTGCATCCATGCTGACTACCGCCGGGAAGTTTTTGACCGTGAACGTCCAGAGGGCTTCCGGCTGGCCGAATTCGGACAAGAATTCCACAGCCGGGATGTCCTGCACGGCTGCGGCCAATACCTGGGCTGCGCCACCGACTGCATGGAGATAAACGCAGCCGCAGCGCCGGCAGGCATCCAGAGTTCTCGCTCCCATGCCTCCTTTGCCGATAATCGCCCGCAGTGAGAATTTCTCGATCAGGGTAGCCATATACGGTTCTTCTCTGCTCGAGGTGGTAGGTCCGGCGGCAGTGACCCGCCAGGAGCCATCCTCGGCCTTGATGATTACTGGGCCGCAATGGTAGAATATTCCCCCGTGCAGGTACTGTAACGCTTCCAAATCGCAGTCTCCGGCGAGATACTTGTGCACCATGTCGCGAGCGGTGAAAATCTGTCCGCTGAGCAGTACCTGCTCATTCAGGGACAAGGCGCGGACACTGCTTTCTGACAATGGCGTGGAGAGAGAGACTGGCATACTGTTATTTTTCCGGACTGCGGTAGTCAAACTGGTAGATTTCTTCGCCATCCAGGCAATAGTTGAACTTTTCCCGCGCGACCCGCATAATCGCTTTGGGGTCACCCTGGTTGAGTAAATCAATCTCTTTCTGCAGGCGCAGCAACTTGTGCCGGACCGCCGCCTGCTCCTGCTGCAGGCGGGCAATCTCGTCCTGCAGGCGGCGGCGTTCCGCCAGGACCGGCGTGAACATCGCCACGCCGATCACAATGACCAGTCCCAGGATGAACGCAATGACGATGTCGAACTTCTTCATGTCAGCTTAAGTCTTTTCCACTCCAAATCACAATCTGTCCCAATACGATTCTTTCTGGGTCACAAAGGCTTCGGTAGTCAGGGCCTCGCTGTGGCCGTCAACAAACAGGAAATTGCTGATCTGGCCATGACGGCCAGTTCCTTTCGTAACATCAATATCGAAAGTAGCAGTACTTACAGTGCCAGTGCTGGGCTTGGTGTATCCCAAGGGGGAATCAAGATTGGCTTCGCTGTTGGCGTTATTCATCTTTGTCGCATTGTTGGATTTCTCATGCAGCCGTGGACCTATGGTCATCGTGAGCGATGGTTTTTCGCACAGATAGCGCTTTTTGCCGGAGAGCACGCCGCCGTTGGCCAGGTAACTGACGCAGATCTCGCCGATGCTTGCACCGGGATCAACGGTATTTGAAAAATCGTCTTTCATAGATTCATTCCCATCCGAACTGCAGGTGAAGATGCGCGGTTCGTTGATATAGCGGTAGAGGTCGTTGACCCAGTAGGAGTTGATATGGGCGCTGTTGTTACGGTAGAAAGAGGACGCGAATTGGCTGTTGCTGTCACTGGCATAAGCCGCTTCAGCCTGCCCGATCTGCTTCAGGTTGCTGGCACAGGTGCTCTGCAGCGCCTTGTCGCGGGATTGGTTCAGAACCGGCAGCAACAGACCTGCCAGGATGGCGATGATGCCGATCACGACCATCAGTTCCACCAGGGTGAATTGTTTTTTCATATCTGTACCGCTCCTTATTTGGTGATGTTGTATTGTTTTTTGCCCTTATCCCAGGCAACCGGGAAAGAGTAGACGTTGTCCTGTGCGCCCTTGGGATTGGTGTTGGCGCCTTCAGACCAGATTACGACGCTGAAAAACAGGGGATGGGTGCCATCAATGAGCAAGTATGTCTTATTGCTTGAGGCATCGTATCCGATGGGAAGGATACCTGTTCCAGAAGTGATTTTGCCATCATAATCCGCATCAAAGATTATTTTATAGGGTTCCCCCCAGGGATCGGTGAATTCTCCGGCAACGTTGCCTACGATGTCGAGAAAGCGGGTGTTGCGGGTGTTGGGATTAGTGGGATAGGGGGTGGTATTGGGAGTCTCGCCCTGGAGTACTTTAATCAATTCGGGGTAGTTAGTACAAGTTTTATCTGCACCAATAATCGTACCTTCAGCATATCCTGCCGGCAGCGGCAGATGGCCGTAAGTGGCTTCGAACTGCTTGATGGCGTTGACCAGGGTGGTGATCTCGGCCTTGGCCTTGGTCATGTCGGCCTTCTTGGCCGCACCGTTGACCACCGGCAGCAGAATGCCGGCCAGAATGGCGATAATGCCGATCACCATCAGCAGTTCTACCAGGGTGAATTTGCTTTTGCGCATCGCGGTTTTCCTTTTCTTTAGTGCGTTATATTGGGCTTAGTAAAGATTCGGTGAGCTGAGATGGCCACGGAGAGGGAAAAAGGGTCAAGCCCAAAGATACCTCTCCTGGAAAAGAACTTCATTTTTCTGCAGAAATTTCCGGTATTCGTCCTGAAAGGACAACCCACCCCCATGATGGACCTGCTGATTTTTGATGTACTCCACCACGGCGGGGAGGTTCGCCTGACTGACGGAAAACGCGGCATAACCGCTCTGCCAGGCAAAATCCTGCCATCCCGGACGCTGTTGCTTTATCCAGATAGTCGAGCGACGTTTTAGCTCCTTGGTCAATTCAGAAATGGTCATCGTCCGGGAAAGCGACAGCAGGCTGTGGAGGTGGTCCACCCAGCCCCCGACTTGGATTGCCGGACAGCCGACGGAGACGGCAATGTTCTCAATCTGGCCGTACAAGGCTTGGCAAAACGATGCATCCGTCAAGCAAGCCGCCCGATTCTTGGTCGAAAAAATCAGGTGTATTTTTATGTTGACCAATGATTGAGACATACCGGCACCTGAGGTGGTTCCCGAAGATCAATCCCCTCCCCCTCCTCCCGGGGCGGCTCAGCCGCCCCGGGAGGAGGGGGAGGGGAGGGTGGGGGGCCTTTTCGTCCCAGGGTAGGCCGCTGCGCGGCCAACCCTGGGCTAGAAGAAGCCAACCCCTTCGGGGTTGTATGTATGACGATGTTATGTGGTGATGCCGGGGTTATTCCGGCGACGGTGGATGTGTGGCGTTTCCGTTGGGGGTGGGAGGTATCGTGTGGGACGATGGCAACCCCCTCGGGGGTTGTCTGTATGACGATGTTATGTGGTGATGCCGGGGTTATTCCGGCGACGGTGGATGTGTGTGCCTGTTGGGGTTTGGGGATGATGAATTCACGCCCATTTTGTCGATTCCTCCTGGTCGGGCTGACAACCCCGAATGGGGTGGACCACCGCCCATTTTGTCGATTCCTCCTGGTCGGGCTGACAACCCCGAATGGGGTGGACCACCGCCCATTTTGTCGATTCCTCCT
>JAAZIZ010000280.1 GCA_012800565.1 Lentisphaerota bacterium | reverse complement strand
GTTCCTACCAGCTTGAGGCGCTGCAACGTTGGCGGCAAGTGGGCCGGCGAGGGGTGGTAGTGCTGCCCACCGGCACCGGCAAATCCTTTTTAGCCGCGCAGGCCATCCGGCAATGCTCGCGTTCGACTCTGGTGGTGGTGCCCACTCTTGACTTGCTGGCTCAGTGGGCGGAGCAGCTTGAGCGCACTTTCGCCTGCCCGATTGGGATACTGGGCGGCGGCAGTCAGCAGCTGGAGGAGATTACTGTCAGTACTTACGACTCGGCAGTCTTGCGGATGGAATTCATCGGCGACCGTTTCGGACTGCTGGTAGTCGATGAATGCCATCATCTCACCGGCGCAGTCTATCGCCAATTGGCCCGACTCTGTCTCGCGCCTTTCCGCCTGGGGCTGACCGCTACCCCGGCCGAAGCGGCACCCGGTGAAGACAATCCCCTGCTTGAACTGCTGGGCGGAATCTGCTACCGGCGTGAGATTGACGAATTGGAGGGCAAGGTACTGGCACCCTACCAGACTGAAACTATCCCGGTTGAACTGGATGAAGACGAACAGCAACAGTACGACTACCACCGCAATATCTATCTGCAGTTCCTGCTCCAAAACCGCATTCGCCTGAATGCCCGGCAGGGCTGGGGAATGTTCCTGCGTGCCTGCGCCCGGAATGCCGATGGCCGCACCGCCCTGAAAGCCTACTTCACCCAACGCCAGATCGCCCGTTCGGGGCGGGCCAAGCTGCGTAAAATCTGGGAGTTGCTGCAGTATCATCGCGGCGCACGAGTGCTGATTTTCACCGCCGACAACCATACCGCCTATAAAATCGGCGAGCAATTCTTTTTGCCGGTGCTGACCCACCACAGCAAAGTCAATGAACGCCGCGATATGCTGAGCGCTTTCCGGCGGGGCGACTACCCCATCCTGGTGACCAGCAAAGTACTGAACGAGGGCGTAGATGTCCCGGAGGCCAATATCGGCATCGTGGTCTCGGGCAGCGGCAGCACCCGTGAACATGTGCAGCGTCTCGGGCGCATCCTGCGCCCGGCTCCGAACAAAACTGCCGTCCTCTATGAGCTGGTCAGCACTGGCACCAGCGAACGATATGTCAGCGAACGCCGGAGACAACACCGTGCTTACGAAAGACCTGATTCTCTGCCGCAGCAGGGCCAATAAGCTGTATCCCTGCTTCATCGCCGGCGACCAGCCGGAACTGCTGTCTTTAGCTGAAGAGCTCCTGGCGGTCTTCCGGCAGGGACTGGGGCAGCCGCAATCTGAATTGGAGAATATCCTGAATCCGCTGCTGTCGGAATGCACTCCCCTGGCCTTGGGCAAAGGACTGCGCAAGCTGCTTCTCGACCGTTGCGAATTCAGCGCTCCTGCCGACCTGGATTATCCCGCTGAGCGGCAGAAAATCCTGACGGCCTCGGCGCGTTTATGGCAGGAGCGCACCTGGGCCAGCCCTGAGGCCTTCCGGGAAGCCCTGCGACAGGCTGTCGGGGCGGAACATCCGTTGTTCGGTGACAACGGCTTGTACTGCGATCATCCCGACCACGACACCCTGCTCTCATTCAAAGATTTGTCAGCGCGGCAGTTGCTGGAGCGCTACAACCTCGCCCTGGTGCAGTCTCTGCTCCTGAGTGCCGGCAGCCTGGAGTTGACCTTGTCCTCGCCCGAACCGGCCAAGCTGCGGCGAATGTGCCGGTACCTGCGTTTTTTCCGGCTGCTTTGCCGCATCCAGCGGGATGGCAGTGACAGTACCGTTCTGCGCCTGCAGATTGACGGCCCCACCAGCATTTTCCAGAATGCACGCAGTTACGGCCTGCAGCTGGCTTCCTTTTTCCCCGCCGTCTGCGCCCTGCCCCGCTGGCAGATGCAAGCTGAGGTACTCTGGAAAGACAAGACTGCGCTGCTGCAACTTGACCAAAGCAGCGGCCTGGTCGGATATCATCATTTCGGAGCATACATCCCCGAAGAGATTCAGCTCTTCGAGAAGCATTTCGCCGACACAGTCCAGGACTGGAAGATTATCGACTGCCCGCAGTTCCTGCCTGGCGAGGGAAACGAGATTATTTTCCCTGACTGCAGCTTTGCAAATGCGGCCGGCAAAATCGTGCACCTGGAATTATTTCACCGCTGGCATTGCAGTTCCCTGCCCCGGCGTCTGCGCTGGCTGGAAGCGCACCCCGGCAACACAATCCTGCTGGGGGTGGACCGGGCATTGTTGCGCGACCAGGAGCTTGAGCTGCAGCTGCAGAACAGTACTTGGTTCCAAAAATACGGATTCCTGTTCCGAGATTACCCCAGTGTTGGCAAAGTCCTGAAAGGACTGCAAATAATCGGCAACGGTTGATGCAGGAAAGGAAAAACTCCGATCACATTTCTGGTTTGACCGGCTGTCCGTTCAAGTCCATGGATTCATTGATGGCCAAGGTCAGGGCGAGGGTCTTGCAGGCGTCGCTGTAGGGCGAGAGGATTTCGTCAGCCGGGATAGCACCGCGGACGGCATCAATAAAAGTCTCGTCGCATTCCTGGCCATAGTCATTGGCGCACTTCCCCTCAATAGTCATATTGGGGCTTGAGGCAGTATAGTTTCCGCCCAGAGAATAGACCAGCTTGGTATTATCGGGGCAATAGAAATTGAAATCACCGGGGCCGGGGCCGAAGCAACCGGTACTGAAAGTGCCGATCAGTCCGCTTTTGAAAGTCAGGATAGTCGAGGAAGCGTCATCGACGTCATAATTCTCAATGCCTTTGACGATGCCACGGCGGCGAGCCGACTGGACCTGCTTGACTTCACCGAACAAATACCGGCAGATATCATAATTATGAATGGTCTGCTCGACCACCTGTCCACCGGATTCTGCCATCTGCCGCCACCACCAGACCATCGGCACACGGCCAAAGCGGTAACAGCTGATGACTGCGACTTCGTGATGCTCAACCCAGTTCTTGACAAAAGGCAGGGTGTCAGTATAACGGCACTGCAAGCCGACTGCGCTGATCAGATTCTTGCTCTTAAGCCCCCGCAGTACCTTGCGGGCGTATTTCATATCCAAGGTCATCGGCTTCTGCACAAACAACGGGATGCCTTTTTCAATAGCCAGAAATTCCATACCGTCATGCGCACCAGGATGCACACAGATGAACAGTGCATCAAGCTGCTCCTTATTGAGCATCTCGCGGTAATCACTGTAAGGCGTACAAGCGAAACGCTCCGCTGTTTTGGTACGACGCTCTTCCAGCAAATCGCAGCAGGCCACAATCTGAGCCTTGTCGGGCATCTTCTCAAAATGCGAAAAGTGATACTGCGCAATACCGCCACAACCAATGAAACCAACGCGTACTTTGTCCATCTGATGTCCTCAAAATGATGTAAAATTCAGCGAACAGCCGGGAATTGACTGACCCCCGGTCCAGAAAAATGCGCAGAAAACTGCAAGATTATGGCGACCAGGCGCCCCGCTCCCATTCGAAAGTACTCATAAAGTAATTTCCGGCATAGGCTATATTCAAAGCCGGGCGGGCATTATTCCAGCCCTCATCCCGTTGTGATTTCTTGGAGTAATGCCAAAAGCAGCGCAGTACCGGAAACAGGGTCGGGTCGTAGCCGGAACCATCAGCCTTGCCGCTTTTCAGCTGATAGTCCTTAAGTTCTGCCCAGGAAAAATCACCACTCAAGCCGGAACCGTCAAGGTTCCAGGAACATTTGGCATCACTCATTTCATAAAAATAGCTCACTCCGCCGACATCGGTCGGAGTGGAATTATTAAGCCCGTTGTTGCCAGGGTAGTCATAAGTAGCGATAAATTGATTTCCATCACCTGGATGCGGGTCCCATTCGCCATTGTCTTTCTTGAATCCGGATGGATGATTCGGACATTGGAAGACTTTTTTGGTGTTGGTATAAGAGGAATACAGATTCGAAACCCAGTATGGGAACCGGTCTTTGTTCTCGTTCCGGTACATTTCCATGCCCAGGGAGATTTGTTTCAAGTTGTTGATGCATTGGCTCTGACGGGCGGCCTGCTGGGCTTTCTGCAGTGCCGGCATCAGCATGGCGGCCAAGATGGCGATAATGCCGATGACCACCAGCAGCTCAACCAAAGTGAAATGGTGTTTTATACGCATACTTCTCCAAAGGTAAATTGGCGATGGGTTGTCCGCAGGCTGTTATAATAAACGCAGAAGTGTCAGTTATTATTGGTCATTGTGCCCAAGCGAAAATGAGCACTGCGCTCATAATCATCAATGCTGCCGCGAGGCGTCCCATCCAGATGCGATTGCTGCTTCGGCTTTCGACCTGGGCGTAGCCCAAGGCTGCGACAGCAGCGCCCATCAGAACTGAAATCAGCCCCCGGGCGGACTGGATGATGCTGGTGAACACCGTCCCCAGCAGCCCGAGACAGAGGAAGAAGACCAGCATCGCACTCAGCCAGGCCAGCGAATACGGTACTGCCGCGCAGAATTTGCGCCAGTCGAATTTCACGAACAGCAAAGCCGGCAGGGAGAGCAGTCCCAGTTCGCCGTAGCAGTAGGCGGTGGCCAGCACACCGCGGTACAGTGCATTGTTGCCGGGAATGGCGGAGAAAAGACGGAAGTCAGCGATATCCGAGGCGGCCAGGAACAGACAGCAGACCAGCACCAAAGCAATGACGCGCAAATTCAGGCGCAGGCCGCTGTGATTCATCACGAAGGCCGAGCCCGCACTGAGCAACACCGCCAGCCATTGCCAGGCATTGATGGTCTGGCCGAAAAAAACCATATTCATCAGCACCAGGAAGATGATCTTCAGGCCCAGCATAGTGGAGAGTCGCGAGGCTTCAATCACCTGCACCGCGAAGAAGTAGCAGATTTGGGCGATCAGTATGGTCAGCACGCTGCACGTCGAGCATTTCAGGATTTCGGCAGAAAACGGCAGTTCAGGCAGGAATGCCAGCAGGATTCCCCCGGAGAGCAGTCCCATAATCACCTGCGAGTAAACGGTCAGGGACAAAGCCGATCCCCCGCGCACCAGATAAGAGCGCGAAAAGAGGTAAGCCACAGGCTGAATGGTGGCCGCCGCCAAACCGCTAAGAATACCGATTAACATGTCTGGTTCGTCAGATAATACTTCTCTTACAGGATTTTGCTATAATATACCACGTCAATGCACTGCAGACGCCGCTGCAGCAATGGGAAAAGAGGTTTTTGAGCTTATATTATGTTGTCTGCCTGCCATAGCCGGAATGAGACCACAACCAGACCTGATTATGAACAATTCTGTACGTGAAAAAATCACCTGCCCCTCCTGTGGGCAGACTGCCATCGGACTGATCTGCCGGGTCATTACCCCAGACAGCCCCGAGTTCAAGCTGCTGTTCAGCGGCAAGCTCAATGTATTCAGCTGTGCCAGCTGCGGCAAGTCGTATCAGGTCGCGGTAGAACAGCTGATCTACCGTGACAGCGAGCACTCTTTCCTGCTGGTACAGCATCAGCCACCGGCAGACACGAGCGAGTACGGCATAATAATCCAGGAAGTCGATGCCATGGCCACGGAAGCCGCAATGCTGCTCAAGATGCCCCGACCGACCGTCCGGCTGGTCTTTGCCAGGGAGGATTTTCTGGAGAAGATCGCACTGCAGCGCCGGGGCTTTGATGACCGCCTGGTGGAATACGCGAAATTCCAGCTCTTCCAGAATACCGGCGGAGCCGCATTGCTGCCGGAGCGTCATCGCCTGCTGTATGATTTCTCCCGCAGTGACGAGGAAAAGCTGCAGTTTGCGGTATTTGATCGCCAGACGCATCAAGTCAGCGCCGCCTTGCATCTGCCCCAGGAGGACTATCACCGGATGGCCCTGGAATTTTCCGTCAATGAACCGCTGCAGAAAGAGCTGGAGCGGCTATTCCCGGACTGCCTGGTTTCTGTCGACCGGCTGTATCCCGAGGGCCAGTCTGCCGTCTCGCCAGTAGAAAGGACTGCTGATGACTGAATTATCTTCCTACCACAACCATTCCCGCTGGAGCGACGGAGTCGCCAGCCCGGAAGAGATGTACCGTGCCGCCAAAGCGACCGGAGTACGTGAATTTGGCCTCAGTGACCACTTGGTCATCCCCCCAGGCGAAGGATACGGCACAGGCACCTGGTGCCTGCCACCTGACCGGCTGGAAGAATATGTCGCGGAATGCCTGTACTGGAAAGAGCGCCTGGATGACGAGACTTTCACCATCCGTATCGGGTTGGAGGTGGATTATTTCGAGGAAAATCACCAGGAGGTGCTCGCCGAACTGGAAAAATATCCTTTCGATTACCTGATCGGTGCAGTTCACTACCAGGGGACTTTCCCCATTGACCAGGATGCAAAACTCTGGCAGGGCCTCAGCAACCAGCAAATCGCAGAGGTCTGGGACGGATACTGGCGCAAAATCACAGGTCTGGCCAGGACCGGCCAGTTCTCATTCGTTGCCCACCTCGACTTGCCGAAAAAATTTTTCTCTGGTGGTTATCCTTCACAGTCATCGGCGATAAGCCAGGCCCTGCAGGTATTGCAGGAATGCGATCTGGCGCTGGAGCTCAACACTGCGGGTTGGGCCAAGCCTTGCGGGGAACCCTATCCCACCTTGCCGGCATTATGTGAGGCCCGGCAGCTGGGTCTGCCGGTCTTGATCAATGCCGATGCGCACCATCCGGATCACATCTGCCGCTTCTTTCCGGAAGCCCGGCAGCTGCTCCAGGCGGCCGGCTACCAGCAAGTATGCACTTTCCAGCAACGGCAACGGATTCTGCAGCCGCTGTCATAGCAGCAACCGCAATGCGAGCTCAGATCAGCCGCAGTGGAAATATTTCTGGACCAAAGCCAGGGTCCGCTCCGGATCGCCGGCCAGGTCCCGTCGCAGATTCGCATCGTTATACGAGCGCAGATTGCTGATTATGCCGTCCAGCATGGCCGGACTGAATACGTTATACGCTTCATAGACCTGGCGTTGCTGCTCCAGGCAGTCGGCTGAGGCCGCACAGCTGTCCGGCAGCACTGCCAGATTTTGCAGCAGAGCCTGGTTTTCTTCCTTATGGATATTAACCTGCACATAGGTACGCTGCGCAATATCCAGGGCGTCAGGGAGTTCAAAGCCATGCC
This sequence comes from Lentisphaerota bacterium, assembly GCA_012800565.1. Lineage (GTDB taxonomy): Bacteria > Verrucomicrobiota > Lentisphaeria > Oligosphaerales > Oligosphaeraceae > JAAZIZ01. The sequence continues at coordinate 1,372 of JAAZIZ010000280.1, read as the reverse complement.
GGCAGGCCACGGCCAAACCGGCCAGCAGCAGGGCAATATTCGCGGAGCCATCCGGAGAACGCATCTCGACGGTCTGCTTCTGGCTGGTGTCATATACTTTTTGCGCTTCCCGGGGATTGGCTTGTGAGCAGAGGTCTTTCTGGTTGGTCCAGCCCAGAGGCACGCGTACCAGGACCGAGCGGTTACGGTCGCCCCAACAGACATTGGTCGGGGCCTCCTGGTGCGGCACCAGGCGGAAATATGAAGTCGGGTTGGTATTCCCGAAAGCGGTCAATGACGGTGCCAAAGTCATCAAACCGGCAATGGCACGGCGAGCGGTTTCAGAGAGCACGCCGTCCTGCAGCATTTGATTCAGGCCGTCCTTGAGCAAGCGGAAATGGATATGCATACCGGAGCCGGCCTTGCCGACGCTGATTTTCGGTGCAAAGGTCAGGTCGTAGCCGAATTTGCAGGCGAGATTGCGGATGATCCATTTAGCCAGCAGCAGCTGATCGGCGGCCTGTTCGGCTTTGACCGGCAGGAATTCTATTTCATTCTGCTCGTAGATTTTGTTATTCAGAATAAAGGTACCGACTTCGGAGTGGCCGTATTTGATTTGTCCTCCGGCCTGGGCGATATTGAGCATGCAGAGTTGCCGGAACTGCCCGAATTTGGAATATGGCGCGGACTCGTGATAGCCGTGCTGGTCGGTCGCTGGGAACAGCTCGGGCTGCGGTGCGATGACATAGTACTCCAGTTCGCCCATGGCCTCGAATTCCATGCCGGTGGCCTCGCGGAAAGCCTGGCAGGCCTTGTGCAGGGTATGACCAGGTGAACTCTCCAGAGGCTCGCCATTCTGGTCGAAGAAATCGCAAAGGAGGTTCAGAGTGGGCATTTCGCAAAACGGGTCCAGATAGGCAGTGCTGAAGCGCGGCACCACATAGAGATCACTGCAGTCTGCCTCAATAAACGAGAACAGGCTGGAGCCATCCACCCGCTCACCGCAAGACAGGATTTCATCAAGGTAGGCAGCGTTGTTAACCACAAAATTCAAGGTCTTAAGACGGCCGTCCCCAGCGGGATACTGGAAATTCAGGTGGCGGATGCCTTCCGACTTAAGGTAATGAATAATATCGTTTTTACTGAATTGCTCCGGCAATTTCTGGAGTTTTTCAACCAGAACATTGCAATTCTGCGCTAAAATACTGTTATGCATAAGGAACCAATGGTTATGGATACGGGCAAAAAAGCGTAAAAAGCTTAAGATAATTCTCCGCCCTTTATTTGCAAGTGGATTGCGGAGAACAGAACAGCCGCCGGAGCAGGATACGGGGAGCAGGGAATTGCCTGGGACATATGGGACCAATACTCCTAACTTAAAGGCAAAGTTCTT
>JAAZIZ010000279.1 GCA_012800565.1 Lentisphaerota bacterium | reverse complement strand
TTTGTATGCGGGGTCACCGCCGCCGGTGTTCCAGCCATCGCATGCCCGCCGATATAGATTCCGGCATCACAGTCATCAAAGAAAGGCAGCCAGGGGGCTTTTTGGTATTCTCCGGTGATCAGTCTGACATTTTCGCTGAGCTCTTCCACCAGGAGCGTGTTGCCCTCGCCGTGTGAATCCCAGATGGTCACCTCGTCCGCACCACCGGCAAAGGCCCCTTCCGCAGCGGCAGAAACTTCTGCGGTGGCAATTTTCATAAACCGCTTAGTCCGTTCCAGCACCGTTGGAATATTCCGGTCGACATTGTCACGGATGACAAATCCTGCAACTCCCTCAAAATCGAACTGAATAAAGACTTTCATCACTAATGTCTCCCAAAGGTTTGCTGCAAAAACACCGCTCGGTTCCGAAACTGCGCTGGTAAGACGGTGGTGCGGTTTTCAGAACTCGACTTCCATCATGCTGTTCTCTTTTATTTCAGCCTGCACTGTCAGCTCTTCCGGTGCCGGTAGTTCGACGCCGTCCAGGATGATTTTTGTGGGCACGGAAATAAAGGTGAGGGTGGCTTGTGCGGCATAATCGAAGAAGAGTTTCAGGGTATGCCCATTTTTCTGGCTTCTGAGAATCCGGATATCCGCATCAAGCAGTTGCGCCGGGCCGAGTTCACTGACCGCCAGCAGGCGGCTCCCATGTGCCGCCACGGAACAGCTGAATGAGCCTTCCAAGGCGAGCGGTTCTCCGCTCCAGACATCAGTCAGGACATAGACTTTGGAATCATCAAGTCCCAATTCGGAGGCTTTGAATGAAAGGGTTTGCTCCTCGTCCTCAAGATTGAACATGCCCACTGTTCTGAGCGGCAGCCCCGGCTGATCCTCCGCCGGGCAGAAATGTGCCGTCTTGAAGTAGAGCACCGCGGGGTATTTCTGTTTCGGATCAAGGTAATCCCATTTGGTGAAGAAGACATCCTGCCCATTGTTGGGATTGCACACCGCCTTTTTGAGAGGAGCCAGCCGGGGCGAATCAGGATTCTGGCTGAGCCGCCCCGCGATCTCGACCATGGAGTGGGTGACGAGACAATAATTGAGGCAGAACATCGCCTCCGTATCATTGAGTCCCGGGAACAGGCCGACCGAATCGCTGTTCGGTACAAAGAGATCGCCGGTATGAGTTGCGAAACAGGCCATTCCCCAGAGATAGTTGGTCCGGACATAGTCCCAGTTGCCGCTGCCGATATCGATCCCGTAGCGGTAGTTGGTAAAGAATTCGCCGAGGAAGGGATTGCCCATCACGATATCGCACCCGGTCTGCAGGTAGCCGTCGCTGGCAATCCGCTTGCGCAGCTCCTTTAGCCACCAGTCGCGCCATTCGTAGCCGGATGCGTCACGGTTGCGGTAAAGGTCATGGCTGTCTTCAAAGGCGTAGCTCCAGAAATCATGCTTGACCGATTCAAAGCCGTATTCGGTGATCAGTTTATCCAGGGCAAAAGTCATGTATCTGCGGGCCTCGGGAAGACTCACATCCAGCGGAGAGGAAGCACCTGCGCGATAGCTGTAGTCAATGAACCATTCCGGGTGCTCCTGGTAAATTTTTGTATCTTTCGGGCAGAATCCTCCGATCCAGACCGCCGGACGCAAACCGATGGCCCGGACTTTATCTGTGAACGCCCGGAGCCCTTCCGGGAATTTATGGTAAGCGACGCCTTCTTCCCCTTCGTATGGCACTCCCAGCCCATGGGCTGATTTTTTCAAATCCCGGTTAGCATAGCCGTCATCGACCTGAATCCAGCGGACCGTCGGAAAATGCTTTTTGAGGTAACGCGCCTCCTCAAGGATCAGTTCTTCGCTGATATTCCGGTACAGGCCGTCGTTCCAGGAGCCCCAGACCATATTGTCGCGGTTGATCGCGGTCGCCCCATACAAGGGCGGAAGCTTTTGGCGCAGCACTTTACTGTAGTTGTCAAAGACATGTTCAATGCGGTCTGCCTGCTCTGTGGCCCCCAGATACCATTCGTCGGTAAGGATACGTCCAGGTGCGATTTCAAGCCAGGCAGTATCCTTGAATCCCGAAAATATTTCCATGGTCACTGTCTCATCAGCATGGCTGAGAAGATAGTTGTGGAAAAAGACTCTTTGGCTCAGCGTGCCGTGGACAAGGCCGTGGACTGACTGGTAATTTCCCAGCAGGATTGCGGGGAAAGGCTGATAAGGACTGCGCCCGATACGCTCGCAGACCGCGCCCGGGTCCGCCCAGCGGTTTCCGGCCTGGAGATCAAAGGAAGAATCCTTGGCATCCTCACCTGTGCGCCGGTAGTCAATGGGAAATGCCATGACCTCGTAAATCCGCGGATTCTCGTTATGATAAAAGAAGTCATCCCGGGGAATGCCGCCGAAAGTGATTCCTGCGAGGGTGAGCCCCAGTTCATTGAGCTTGATGACTTGGCCGGAAAGATTCTGAAACTTGCGGCGGCAGATGATTTGGTCTTTCTCAAAGGTGAAGAAAAGATCATCCCTGAAGAGGTCTTTTTTCTCCAGGACCAGATGCGCATTTCCACGCTCCGGATGGTATTGGAAGCTGCTCCGGATACCCTCGATTTTTTGCTTGTCAATGACGGCATACGGCTTGAACTCAAGGTCTCCGCACTGCAATGCAGCAAGAAATGGAATCTGCATTGGGACACTGCCTCCTAAGGATACTTATTGTTTCTTCTTCTGCTGAAAAGGAAGGACAAAATCATTCTCTGTAAATCCCCATTCTGTAAGCCACTGTTCTGCATGTTCAAACAGCTCTTTCGAGAAATGGGCTTTATGCAGATCGTCACCGATGGTGAATTTCACTCCCTGCTGTTTCCAGCCGGCAAAGAGGGTCAACAGATATTCCCGGTTTTCCGGAGTAGCGCCAGCGATAACGGCGAGATTCACTTCAGCCGCTTTTCCCTCTTCCAGAAAGGCCTGCGCAAGGGCGTCGTTGTATTCTTCCGGAATAAAGCGGAATGCGGTGACATCAATATGCTCCTGATCCCGGTATTTATACCAGTTGCCTACGGCATGGGCCAATGAATCCCAGGGATGCGCCAGCACATTCACCGCCGGATGCCGGAGCAGAAAAAGCTGCTGCTCAAAATAATTCCGAATAATCGCATCCCGGTCTTCCGCTACCGTAAGCGGCCAATGCACACCGGCAACCACATATTCAATGCCGAGTTCCAGAATTTCTTCCGGGGTAATGCCGATGGCCATTTTCCCAGTATAGTCAATCATATCCCGGAACCCGTAGACCGGTTCATCGCCCCAGGCAGTATAATCGCCGGCTGCTACCCGGTCGCATTCACGCTGATCCATGCAGCTTACTTCAATCCCGAAGTGGAAATTTGCCGGCGGACACGAGGCAAGATAATCTCTTCTGGAGCTGACCACATCCGGCAGATTGTAGGCGGTATGAAGATGGTCCGTCAAACCGTATTCTTCTATCCCGAATTCCTGCATTTCCGCGATGATGTCGAGAATCTTCGCGCAGGCGCTGTCACAGGAACGCTGAGAATGAATGTGAAAGTTTTGCTTGATTTTCATCAAAACCGATTCCTTTGGCAAAGGCAAGCTGTCAGTTCTTCCGGAGCCCCAGTTAACATAGTTTCCCAAGGCATTTCAGCAAATCATCATTCCAAACTTCTTGACGATTGCCGTAATCGGTCACTCATTGATAACAGGCATTTGGCGTAAGGACATTTGGAAAATGATGCGGCGGCAGGCTGCCGCCTTTCTCTGCGGGAGAAGAGCTCCCGCAGCCTTGTCATCGCCTGCACCCGTTCCCCGGTACCCTTTTATCCTTTGAGTACTGCCAGCGGCATCAGTCGGACAATCGGTTCGACCAGGTCGGACTGGGCGGCGATGACCTCATCGATCGGTTTATATGCCTGTGGTGCTTCGGAGAGATCGAGGCGTCCCTTGTGGCGCTTGTCAAATCCCTTGTACTTGCTCCAGCGTTCAAAGACGATGCCTTCCATTGCCGCGTTGCATTCCTCAAGCGTCAGATTTGCGCTGGCCGCTGTGCGGCTCATCGTGCGTCCTGCGCCGTGCGAACAGCTCATGAACGACTCCGGATTGCCCAGGCCGCGAACGATATAGCTTGCCGTTCCCATGGAACCGGGGATGATGCCAGTTTCATCTTTTTTGGCACTGGTTGCGCCTTTGCGGTGGATGTATAAATTCTCCCCGAAATGCGATTCCAGCGCCGCATAGTTATGGTGGATATTGACTTCCCGCAGAAATTCCGTTTCCGGTACTGCCTCGGCCAGCGTTTCCTTGAACACGAGCATCATGCGGCGGCGGTTTTCCAGTGCATATTCCAGGGCGAATGTCATGTCCCGGAAATAGTCCTGTCCTTCCTTGGTTTCGATGGGCAGAAAAGCCAGCACCGGATTGGGCAGCTTGGCTTTGAAGGCTTCATTGAGTTTCTTGGCCTTCGCCTGGTAATGCTTTTCCACCCGCTGCCCCAGGTTGCGGCTTCCGGAATGGATCATCAGCCAGATGAAGCCGGTGTCTGATTTCTGCAGTTCAATAAAGTGATTTCCTCCGCCCAGCGTGCCCAGGTTGCGCCTGTCCAGGGCGTTTGGGAAGTCGCAGACCGCGCCGTTGGTGTCAAGGTAGCGCTCAAACCCTTCCCAGGCCTGTTGCTGCTTATGCGCCACACCTTCCCCGACCGGAATTCGCGCCTTCAGCTTTTCCTGGATGGCACGCCGCGCCGGGACTTCGGCTAGCCGTTCCGCAGGAATGTTAGTCTGCACAGCGATCATCCCGCAGCCGATATCAACGCCGACTGCACTTGGCAGCATGGCATTTTTGGCTGCGATGACGCCGCCGATCGGCATGCCGTAACCGACATGGCAGTCCGGCATCAGAGCCACATGATGCTCGACGACCGGGTGACGCGCCAGGTCAATGGCCTGCTGCAATGCCCCATCTTCGATGGATTCACACCAGCTCTTGATCGGTATGCGCAGGGTTTCATCCTGCTTGATCCATTTCATTTTTGTACCTCCATTTCACAAAGATGGCCTGTCAGGTTCCTGAAATCCACTTTCACATCCAGGAATCTCCTGATGACTTGACGATTGGTTTCGGCATGCGGAGTCGGGTGACCGGTCAGATAATTGCCACCAGCTCCCAGAGCAAGGGGCAGCATCAACTGGTCCGCCAGGAATTGTCCCACCACCCAGCCCCGCCCGATATATTGTTTGACATAGCTGATGGCGCTTTTGGCTACGCTTTTCCGCGATAGGCCATACCGTCCGCAAACGCTGAAAAGCTCTGTCAGGTTTTTGTATGCGAGTTCGGCAAAGAGCACATTGCCGGAACCATCGGATTCGACATTCCTGGCAAGCGCCTGCCAGGGAAACGCGTCTGCCAGCCCGGCCTGGAAAATCTTCAGCTCATCCGTGAGGATGGATTGATCCAGACCGCTGCCAAGGGCAGTCACCCGTGCTTCCTGAAGTTCCCCGCGCTCAACGAGCGAAAGCTGCCTCCAGGCCCGGGCGGGCTTTACGGACAATATGACTCTGCCGCCTCCGGCAGGATAAAAACCGGCGCGTTCCATGGTGGCCTCCACCTCCAAGCCCATTTTGCGCAGGCAAGGCAGATAGACGCGCTCGAAGAAGTCGAAGACCGGTGCCTGCGTGGTATAGGTTCCGCCTTCCAGCACAACCCGGGACGGCCTGTCCGCGAACAGGAGCACCGGCAGGACCGCCTGCGCCAGCAGAAGGGTGTTGCCTGCGCTGCCGATGACGAAGCGGTAATCACCACCGTGAATCCTGCCGGGCTTCAGGGTTAATGCCCGGGAGTTCAATTCCGCCCCCTCCAGCTCGCCGCGACAGATTTCTGCTACGGACTTGGCACAGGCAAGATGCTGACGCATCAGGCCGGGCTTCTCGCGATTGGCGCGGATATTCTCAAGCTGTACCGGCTTTCCCGTGACCGCTGCCAGGCTAAGCGAAGTGCGCAGAATCTGGCCGCCGCCTTCGCCAAATGAACCGTCAATGGTTATCATTAGCTGCTCCTGTAAAAAAGTATCCGAATGGGTATACAGCAACATAGATGCCAATTTTGAGTTTTCAAGAGACTTTGAAACCAATAACCGGATTTTTCTGCCGAACTTGCAGAAAGAAGATTGGCAGCAAGGGCTGAATAATGATATATTATTTAGAAAATAATCTAAACATTAGAATAAAGGATAAAAATGAAGAACATCATTTACTCGTTTTTAGGAACGACTCTTGACAGCCATCGCCGTGAGAACATGCGCTGGTCGTTTTGGCGTCCGTCCGTTGCCCTTGCTCTTCAGGATGATCTTCATTTTGATGAATTTCACATTTGGTATCAGGAGCGTTTCCAGGGTTTGTTTGATGTCATTGCGAAAGACATCCTGGCATCTTCCCCCGGCACTGAAGTCATTCCGGAGCTCTTGGAATTGCGGGGCCCATGGGATTTCGAAGAGGTCTATGGCAAATTGTACGACTTCAGCCGGCTGCAGAAATTCATCCCTGAGGAGAACAATTATTACATTCATATCACGACCGGCACGCACGTTGCGCAGATTTGCCTGTTTCTGTTGAATGAATCGCATCATCTGCCGGGGAAGTTGATTCAGACGCAACCTTCCCATGGCAGCAATTCTGTCCAGGGGAAATATACAATCATTGACTTGGACCTGTCCCGGTATGATCTGCTGGCAAAGCGTTTTGCAGTGGAGCGCCAGAACGATCTGGCATTTCTTAAGTCCGGCATCGAAACCCGCAATCCCGGATTCAATGCCCTGATTGAGACGATCGAGCGTGTAGCCGTCCGCTCCCGGGAGCCGATTCTTCTGACCGGGCCTACCGGTGCCGGCAAATCCCACCTTGCGCGCAAGATATACGAATTGAAGAAACTGAACCGCCAGATATCCGGGAACTTTGTCGATGTGAATTGCGCCACACTGCGTGGAGACCATGCCATGGCAACGCTGTTCGGGCATACCCGGGGGGCGTTTACCGGAGCGGTGAAAGACCGTCCCGGCTTGCTGAAAACTGCGGATGGAGGCATCTTGTTTCTGGATGAAATTGCGGAACTCGGAACGGATGAACAAGCCATGCTGCTGCGTGCCATTGAGGAGAAGACCTTTCTTCCTCTCGGTTCCGACCAGGAGACCGGGAGTTCTTTCCAGCTGATCTGCGGTACCAATCGGAATCTGGTGGAGGCTGTTTCGGCAGGAAAATTCCGTGACGACCTGTTCCAGCGCATCAATCTATGGAGTTTTCGCCTGCCGGGACTGGCAGAGCGCCGTGAAGATATTGAGCCGAATATCGAGTATGAACTGGAGCAGTTTTCACGGAAGCATGGACAGCACATCAGCTTCAACAAGGAGGCATGGCAGATATTCCTGGATTTTGCCAGCCACCATGACTGGCAGGGAAATTTCCGCGAGCTTAACGCCGTTATCACCCGCCTGGGTACCCTGGCTCCAGGCGGGAGGATCGACGTGGCAACCGTCCGGGCTGAATGGCAGCAAAACCGTTCGGCAACGCATGCAGACTGGGATCGTCTTCTCGAACATTTTCTCGGGGCGGATTACACGTCGCGCTATGACGCTTTTGAACTTGTTCAATTGAAAGAAGTCCTGCACGTCTGCGCGAGCAGCAGAAATATGTCTGAAGCGGGACGTAAACTGTTTGCAGTATCACGCCTTGCCAAGAAGACCAGGAATGACGCCGACAGACTTGCCAGATATCTTGCCAACTATGGCATCCGGTTTGCAGACATAGCTCAATATCATGGACTGTAACATTAATCCCAAAAGGACACGGTGGTTAATTTCCCTGTCCAGGCGACAAGCGGAAATCCATGCCGCCTGAGAGGAAAAATTGCGCCTGACTCTGGAAAAGTGCCGGTCCGGGTTTGCCATCCTGGAAGAGGTGATATATTTAAGAAACCTCCGGCAAAGCGGAGAATGGCTTTGGTTGCGGTAGTGGTTCGGGAAAAAGGTTTGCGCTGTGATGAGCAATAATTTGACGGTGGCGGTAATCGGTTGTGGCGCTTTCAGCCTGCATTTTATGCCGTTGTTCAAGGCACATCCACTGGTGCACAAAGTCTATGTCTGCGATAGGTTGCGGGAGCGGGCGGACGCCTGTGCGCAGAAATTCGGCGTGGAGGTGATCGCTTCTTTCGAGGAAGCATTGCAGCGTCGTGACCTCAACGCCATTGCAATCTTCACCCAGCGTCACTTGCATGGTCCGCAGGCTCTGGCGGCCTTGGCAGCCGGCAAGCATGTGTATTCGGCGGTGCCGATGGCCAGCGAAGTAGAGCAGTGTCAGCAGATCGTGGAACTGGTCAGGAAGAGCGGCCTGACCTACATGATGGGCGAGACCTGCTACTATTATCCCAGCGCCATGTTTTGCCGTGAGACCTGCCGCGCCGGCATCTTCGGCAAATTTGTCTATGGCGAAGCCCAGTATCACCACGATATCGGCTTTTTTTCGCAAAACTTCCGTGACGATTTGCGCAGCGCCGGCATACCGCCGTTTTACTACCCGACGCATTCCACTGCGATGCTGTTGTCGGCGGTGGATTCATACGCGCTGAAGGTCGTCGCCTTCGGCTATGAGGACCAGGAAGACGACCAGTTCTTCAAGAGAGGTGTCAACCAGTGGGACAATGTCTTCTCCAACTCTTATTCCATGATGAAGCTGGCCAACGGCGGCATTGCCCGCATCAATGAATGCCGGCGGATTGGCTATAAAGCGCCGAGTTCCTATGTGTCGTCCTGTTATGGCACCGAGGGCGGCTACCAGTTCAATAATGCGCAGCACCTGTTGACCGTCAAAACGCCCACTGGGGTGACGCTGACTGATGTCAGTGCACGGGTCAATCCTGTGGCGATGACGGAGAATAGCCACGACCCTGAGTTCAAGCAGAAAGTCGCCAATCACCAGTGGCAGTGGGACAGCTTTGCGCCTATTCAGCAGGCCGAAGCAGACCGCCTGCCGCCGAGCTTCAAGGCACCAGGCATGCTCAACGGCCACATGGCATCGCATCAGTTGCTGGTTGACGATTTTTGCCAGGCGGCCGCTTCCGGTACGCTGCCGCCAATCAATGCCTGGGAAGCGGCACGCTGGACCATCCCAGGCTTGATCGCTCATAAATCAGTTCTGCGTGATGGAGAGGTGCTGCCGGTGCCGGATTGTGGCGCTGCGCCAAAGACTTGAGATGTTCCTTTGCAATATGTTGCGAGATAAAGAAAACCCATAACCCAAAGAGTCAATCATGAAAAAAATGTCTGTCCTGTTTGTCATCGCAGTTCTGTTGAGCAGCGGTGTTTTACGCGCTGACTTGAAACTGGGGGAAATCTTTACCGACCACGCGGTGCTGCAGCGCGGGCCGGCAACGGCGGTGTTTGGCACGGCCGATGCCGGCGAAGCTGTGACGGTGAGCGTGGCCACGGCGACCGCCAATGCCGTGGCTGGCGCAGATGGCCGCTGGCTGCTGCAGCTCAATCTCAATGACGTTGGTCCCGGTCCGCACAGCATGACGGTCAAAGGGGCGAAGAACGAGATTGTCCTGCAAGACATCCTGGTTGGGCAGGTGTGGCTCTGCAGCGGCCAGTCGAATATGCAGTTTGGCTTGGCGTCAGCATTAGGCGGGCGGGACGAAATTGCCCAGGTCAGCAACGAGCGTCTGCGCACCTTCAACGTCAGCACCGTCGGTGTGCCGGAGGCGGCCACGGTGCTCAGGGGCAGTGGCTGGCTGCAGACTATTCCGGCTAACGGCACACGCAGCGCTGTGGGTTATTATTTTGCCCGGGAACTGCAACGTGAACTGAATGAGCCGGTGGGCTACATCAACTCGTCCTGGGGCGGCTCGCGCATCGAAGCGTGGCTGCAGCCGGAAACCGTGGCCACATTGTCAGCCGATGCGCGTGCTGATTGGGAGAAAGCCCTTGATGATTTGGCGCAATACCCCGCACGGCTGGAGCAGTTCCAACAGGATGTCGCCGCCTGGGAGAAGAAGTACGACCGGGCGGACCGCGAGTTGACGGGGATGCCGGCGGATGACGCCTGGAAAGCTGCCAACCTGAACAAGCTGCCAGGCAATGGTGCCGGCTGGCTGCGGGCAATTCTGGAGCTGAACGAGAAGGATATCGCCGGCAATGCTTCGTTCAACCTGCGTTCCAGCGGCGTTCCCGGCAAGCTGTACTGCAATGGCCAGCTGGTCAGAGAGCACAGCCTGGCAACGATTGCAGCCAATGCCAGCACTTGGGGGGGAATCGACAAGAAGTACCTCCAGCCCGGCAAGAATATCATTGCTTATCGCTATTTCCAGCCGGCCGGCGACTTCCGGCTGAGAATTGAAATGCGCACGGCGACAGGCGTGGCCAAGCCGGAGTGGGAACATAGCATGGAGTACACTTTTGCAGATAATGCCGAGGCAGTCAAGAGCTATCCGAAAATCTCAACGCGGCCGGGGGCACACAGGACGCCGACCTACCTCTACAACGGCATGATCGCGCCCCTGAAGCCGTACACGCTGGCCGGCGTGATCTGGTACCAAGGCGAAAGCAATGCCGGCAGGGCCCAATGGTATCTTGAGCATACTGAGCAGCTGGTCTCGCAGTGGCGCGAGCATTTCAAGCACAGCAAACTGCCGTTCTACTGGTGCCAGCTGGCCAACTACATGGCCAAAGTCGACAAGCCGTCGCCGTCCTGCAACTGGGCAGATTTGCGCGGCGCCCAGACTGCCGCGCAACGCATCCCCTATACGGGGCAGGCGGTGCTGATCGATGTCGGAGAGTCTGGCGATATCCATCCGCTGGATAAGGAAACGCCTGGCAAGCGCCTGGCGGCGATGGCGCTCAATGACGTCTATGGCAAGACGCGGCCGAGCCGGGGGCCGCAGGCCATAGGTGCGGCGCTGGTGGACGGCAAGATCGCCGTGAGCTTTGAACACCTCGAAGGCGGCCTGGTGGCCCGCGATTTGCCGGCGCAGTATCCAATAGCCTTGGTGGATAATCGCTTTGCGGACCTCAAACGCAATGCTCCCGGCGGGACGCTGGAGGGCTTCGCAGTGCAGGGTGGTGACGAGCAGTGGCAATGGGCTGATGCCGTGATCGTAGGCGATCAGGTCATCGTTGACGCCAGCAAAATCACTGCTCCCAAGGCACTGGCTTACGGCTGGGAGAACAATCCGACCTGCAATTTGTACAACCAGGCGGGGTTCCCGGCCGTGCCTTTCAAGTTGGCGTTGCCTTAAGTGCCCAGGGAACATATTGGCCGCTGGCAAGCGTAAAATAAACAAGCATTTGCGCTGCCAGGAGGCACGCCCGGCAGCGCTCTATGGGCTGGAGGCTGGAGGACCAGGCAAAAATCTTTCCACCCTTGGGATGACTGGAAAAGACATTCAGAAAAACAGATGCCTAAGATTAATCTAAATCCCCTGCACCAGCCGACAATTCACCGCCTGAGTACAGAAACCCGCGCGCTTGCGCAACGCTATCTGGCCGGCGAATTCCGCTTCCGGCTGCAGCCCTGCGGATTTTCGGTGAGCGAGCTTCAGCTGCCGGAGGATACAGCGCCGGAAATCCGGCATGGCAAAAATGCCGTCCTGACAGCGCAAAAGAGCCGGATTTATATCCTGCCCGAAGAACGCCTGGCCGGAAATGCCTCGAATATGGAAGCCTTTGAGCACCTGTGCCCGGGTCTCACGGTGTCCGGCAAACCCGTATACTCAATCAGCCATACTGCGGTTGATTTCGGCAATGCCCTGCGTTTGGGTCTGGCCGGACTGGAGCAGGAAATCCTGACCCTGAAAACCGCCGCAGCTGATTGTAAGCAGCCGTTTTACGAAGGTCTGCTGGAGGTCATCAGGGCGATGCGGCTCTGGACCAGTAGATATATTGATGCCTGCAGGGCTCTGCTGCGGACGCCGGCAGGAAAAGCACACCGGAATAATCTCTTGCATATTATTTCCATGCTGGAAAATGTGCCGGAAAACCCTCCTGCGTCATTCCCGGAAGCCGTTCAGTCATTATGGATTTTTTTTGCCTTCCAGCGTATTTGCGGCAACTGGTCCGGCCTCGGACGCATTGATGAGTACCTGTATCCGTATCTGAAAGCAGACCTGGAAAACAGCCGGACCACGCTTGACGAGGCACGCGAATACCTGGCACATTTCTGGATTAAAGGCACAGAATGGTGTTTCGGACTGCTGGCCAATAATCAAACCCAGAAACCCGGTTCCGGTGACGCGCAAAATTATCAAAACATTATCCTCAGCGGCATCAATGCCGACGGCGAGCAGATTGAGAACGAGGTTACCTTCCTCGTTCTTGATATCATCGAAGAATTGCATATCAGCGATTATCCAGTCACGGTGCGCCTGAACAAACATACCTCAGAGCATCTGTTCCGCCGGATCGCAGAGATACAATTGCTCGGTGGCGGAATCGTCTCCGTATATAACGAAGCAGTGGTCCTAAAAGCCCTGGCGAGGATCGGCATTATCGGGCGCGAAGCATGTAATTTCAGCAATGATGGCTGCTGGGAGATTATTATTCCCGGACAAACTCGTTTTTCCTACCAGCCCATCAATGTGCTGATGCCCTTTCAGGAAGCGCTCTTTGCTGACCAGACACCAGCAGACTTCACCCGGCTTTACGATCGCTTCCTGCAGTGTTTTAGCAGACAAGCGGAAAAAGTGAAAAAATCTGTGCTGGACAACCGGGCAATCGCAGGAAAAAATATTGCTGACCCGGGCAGTTATCCCGCCATTAAATACGATCATGCTGATGTAGTACTCTCTCTGCTCATGCCTTCCTGTCGGGCGTACGGCTGCTCCTACTCGTTGAACGGAGCCAAATATATCTTGCAGGGACTGCACATGGCCGGATTGCCAGATGTGGCTAACAGTCTCTTCGCTATTCAGAAATTGGTGTTTGAGAAAAAAAGAATCACCCTGCCGGAGCTGGTTCAAATTCTGAAAAATGACTGGCAGGACAATGAAGCTCTGCGCCTGGAATTTGCCCATTCGCTTTCCTATTACGGGAACGATAATCCCGAGGCCGATGCAGTGCTGCAAAAAGTATTCCACGATTGCTGCGACATTCTCAGCCGGGTAGGGCAGGTCAATGAAGTCAAAACTGTAGTCGGAGTCAGTACTTTTGGACGGGAAATCGCCTTTGCTCCGCAGCGGCTGGCCACCGCTTTCGGCAAACATGCCCATGAATACCTCGCTCCTAATCTCAGCCCTACGCCAGGAACCGATAAATCGCCCCTGACCGCAGTATTGAATTCGTACTGCCGGATGGATTTTACGAAAACTCCAAACGGCTGCCCGCTTGATCTGCGCCTGGCAGCCGGAATCAGAAAACACCCTGGAGCCGCCGATTTGCTGGCTCAGGTGCTCCGTGTCTTCCTGGATAAAGGCGGTTTTTATCTTCAAATTGACACGGTAAATCCCGATATCCTTCGAGCCGCCCAAAAGGCCCCGGACAGTTTCCCGAATTTGGTGGTGCGTATTTCCGGCTGGTCAGCCAGATTTGCTTCCCTTTCAACCGAATGGCAAAATATGCTCATCAATCGCACGGCTTTGGAATGGCAATAAGAACCTTTGTATCATTAGCAGGACCCGCCGCCGCAGCTGCACTGCACCCTTTGGCCTGCGCCAAATCCCGGCCCGGCTTAAGAATTAGTCCCTATGCGCTTTTGCGGCGGTACGCATTTTGCGGTCACGAGTTCAGTCAGAACGGGACAAAATAAAGGAGTAAATATGCGACAAAATCTTAACTGCAAACTTACGGGTACGGCTGCTGGCTGCTGCGCGGAAGCGAGTCCCGCTTTCGCCGGCCTTATCAATGTTCTGACGCTCGGTGTCAAAAACGATGGCTCGGCGGACATCAGCGAAATCGTCAACCGGGAAACCGAGAAAAATGCGCTCTATTTTCCGGCCGGAATTTACAAGGTCGCCCAACCCATCTTTTTGCAAAATCCCGTTTACGGTGCTGGATATTCCCGTACTTCTAAAGTTACCGGCGTACATACCTGGTTTATATCGGAGATCAAAAACGATGATGCCTCGGTTGGGATTCTCAATATCACTGCCTTGTCAGCGACTGCGATGAATATTGAAAATCTCAACCTGCAATGCTCGTCCAAAGAGTGCGCCATCCGGATTTCCCCGGAGAACTCCGGCCCTTATACGATAATTGATAAAGTCGGGCTCTTCAATGTGCAAAGTTACGGCGTATTCATCAATGGGCGCGGGTCAAGGCCGTTCTTTCTGCAGAATATGACGGTCTGGGGAGCACGGGAATGGCCCATGCCCGGGGTGGGAATCCACATGGAGGGCGGCACCTGCGATAACCGTTTCAGCAATATCGAAATCATGGGATGCCGGATTTCCATGGAGTTGTACCGTGGCTACCACTACGGCAACAATCTGCATCTCTGGACCGGCAATATGTGCGGCAAAGACAACGGCACTTGGTGGCGCGGTACACGCGGCATCGTGTTGAAAGGAGCTTTCTTTAATGCGTCGGAGGTCTATCCGGACACCTCTTTTTATGCGCTCGAAGCCTGTGACGAAACGGCATCGTTCCACCTTCATAACATCTTTTACTGGGAAGACAACTCCGTCGTCGGTTCCCCTGATTATGACGGAGCCTTCTTCCACGGCAAAGGGTTCTGCAATATCGACGGCGGCGAAATTGCCGTTATGGAACAAGGAACTGTGAACGGCCGCATGCAGCAGGTGCGCATGGCAGGACAGAATGTGAAAAATGTCATCATCCGTACCAAGCTTCCCGTTTCCACGGAAAACATCGACAAACTCTGTGCCGGGGACGAACTGCCTGATTATACGCTCGAATATACTCAAGCCGGTTTCTGCAAAGCCGGCGACTTTGTTCTTGCAAGCTTAAGCGGCTGTACGGAATCGCGGTTGATACTCGATAACGGCGAGGTCTATCAAATCCGCATCCTCCGCTCCGAAGACGGGGTTATGGAACAGGAAATTCAGCCCTTGAACCGCCTCTGCCGCAAGGGAAGAGTCCAATTCAAGGAAACGGCTCATAATGTCTATTCCCTCTTTGTCCACAATGAAAAAGAGGGAACTCTGCGCTTCCGTTTCCAGACTTCTGTCATGGGGGAGCGCTTCCGCCCGCTGCATCTGGGACTCCTGCGCAACACCAATAACAGCGAAAGAGTTAAACTTGTTTTACCTCAACTGTGAGGGAGTCTTTTTTGTATAATGGGCTGGTTCTTCCCCGGGAATGGCCGCCGCCAAGGCCTTGACCCGCAAGCTGCTTTTCCAGGGTGGGCGTTTGTTTGTCAACGTCAACACTGCGGGCAGTCTGCTGATGGTTCCAGTAACGGTTTTTGTGGCGCAGGCCGGAAGTGACAGCCAAGCATTTCAACATCGCACCATCTTGAGCTTGGCTAAACTCTGGAAAAGGGTTCAGCAGTCCACCGGCAGTTGCAGGCGAGCTGCCTCAGCCCGGGCGAGGTGAAAAAAGTTGCTCACGATTTTCTTGCCATCGGGATAGCGCTGGCTGAAAATTTCGGGATGGAACTGGGTGCCGTAGATAAATTTATGCTGATGTTTGAACGCCTGCACTTTACAGGTTGCGGAACTGGCCAGCAGCTGCAATTCCGGACTCAGCTGGGTTACTTCCCAGAAATGGAATTCCTGCACATAGATAACCGGCTTGCAGCCCTGGAAAAGCGGGTCCGGCTGCAGAATCTGCACGGGATATACTCCCCATTCCTTGAATTGCCGCGCTCTGGTGCTTTGGCAACCGGCCGGGTCCGGTTCCTGGGGGCGCAGCTTCCGCATGCGTTTCAGCTTGCTGCCAAATGCGTAGGCTATAAACTGATGCCCGGCACAAAACCCGATTTGCGGCCCCGGCCACTGCCGGATTATTTCCCAGTAGCTTTCCGGCATATCGCTGTACATGGCTGAGCCGCCGCTGTGACAGATGGCCCAGGGACGGATGCGCTCCAGCAGGGACAGGGTAACCTGGCTGTAATGCAGCACAATACACGCATCGCCAGACAATTCTTCCAGATTCTGACGCGTTTCAACCCATTTGTAAGAATTCCGGTAAAGCTTCGGGGTGTTGGTGATAAGATAAAGAATCATTGCTGCTTATCCATTCCCTTTTGGGTCGCCAGAATACCTGTGTTGACAACAGACAAATGCATCCCCTTGTCTGGGCACTGCTTATCCCAAGTGAAATCGTCTTGATAAAAAGATTGTCTGGTATTTGCTGAAAATCAAGCCGGAAATCAAAGCAATTCAGAAAATAAAAATAATTCGTCGGCGTAATGGGGCGCTCTTCTGCAGTGCCGCTGAGGCACACTGGTTTTGGGGGGTATCTTAACCAGGCCGTGCCGAGGGATGTTGTTTTAGGTGGAGCCCGGCTTCGTCTGCGCCCGCAAGCGGGCTTGACTATGCCGTGGCAGATTTACCATAAAGGCTGAAGTGCAAGCACTTCAGCCTTTATGGTAAATCTGGCGGAGAGACTGGGATTCGAACCCAGGGTACTGCAAGCAGTACATCGGTTTTCGAGACCGACCCATTCGGCCGCTCTGGCATCTCTCCTAAAGCAAGAGAAGTCAATCAATTGACATCCTGCATACTGTAACTTCCTTAGGTGAAATAACAAGCCGGGAGGAGGAAAAAGCGGCTTGATTTTCAGCGTATCATCGTAATGCGTCAGTAACCCCGGCTGTACACAACTGTCTTTT
>JAAZIZ010000278.1 GCA_012800565.1 Lentisphaerota bacterium | reverse complement strand
TTCTTCCCGGCCTCCTGCGCCGGAGCCCAGAACCCGGCTTTCCTGAAAAACCCGGACATCGCGCTGGTTGACGAACTGAACGCCATTTTCCCGATTAAGAAGGTCTCTTATGCTCCCGAGCTGCCAGGTGGAATGGAGTTCACCCAGGCTTTGGTGCAACGGGGAATCATGCCTTCCGGAGCGCATTCTGAAGCCGATTATCAATGCTTCCGGCAACATTACCAGGCCGGCATGCGGCACCTGACCCATTTCTGCAATGTGATGACCCCGCTCCACCACCTGCGTTTCGGCATGGTCGGCGGAGGTCTGACCAGCCGCGAGGTCTGGGTGGAAATAATCTGCGACGGTGTGCATCTCTGTGATGAGATGATTCAGCTTATCGCGCAACTCAAAGGTGCAGACAGGATAATGCTGATTACTGATGCCATGCGGGCCTCGGCGCAGCCCGATGGCGAATACAGCCTGGGCGGACTGCCAGTGACGGTCAAGAACGGCAAGGCCACTCTGCATACCGGCCAGGTCGCCGGCAGCACCCTGCGCTATTTTGCCGGCCTGCAACGGCTGTTGCGGGTGACCGGCCTGCCATTGTCGGAAGCAATAAAGGGCACCAGCCTGAATCAGGTACGCAGCCTGGACCTGGGCAAACGGGGCATACTGGAACCGGGCTATAGCGCCGATATCACTATCCTGGACCAGACCCTCACACCGCAGATGACCATCTGTGACGGGGTGCTCAAATGGTCCCGCAATGACCTGCCGCGACCGCAGAACAATATTTCAGACAAACGAATGTAGATAATCAATCTGTACCGCCAGCCTGGCATCATATTGCTGCAGGGCTGCGGTCAGTTTTTCGCTGATCTCCGCCTGGCTCAGGATATAATTTCTTGGAATCAATAGATTGAAATGGATTCTCAAGGTATCGGAGGAGCCTTCCAGGTGGAAATCGTAGAGCTTGAATTTATGGTCTATAGCCTTGACCGCAGTCAGGGCCCGCTGATGCCAGAGCTTGACTTCAGGATCGGCAGTAATAAAGGGATCGCAATGCAGAATCAGCCGTATCGGCATGGTACGGGCGATTTCCACTTCGGCCGCTTCCAGAATATCGTGCACGGCCAGCAGGCTTTCCGCACTGCTTACCTCAGCATGGGCGGTGGCAAAATGCTGATTGGGACCGTAGTTGTGAATGATGATATCATGGATGCCGGAAATGCCCTCGCAGGCAAGTAACCGCTGGCGCAATTCTGACACCAGTTTTTTATCCGGACGGATGCCCAGCAGCGGATCGATGGTATCACGGATGATCTTCACCCCACTGACCAGAACCATCAGAGCGACCAGGGTGCCGGCAATGCCATCAACCGGATAATCGGTATGCGGAGCCAGCAGCACCGCCAGCAGCACCACAGAGGTGATCAGCAGGTCGCTCAGGCTGTCCAAGGATGACGCCCGGAGAACGCCCGAGGAGATGCGCCGGCTGACCGCGCGGTAGAAGCAGAACAGCCAGAGCTTGAATAACATCGTGCCAGCATACAGTACAATAGCCGGCCGGCTCAATTGAATTTTCTCCGGCTGAAAGATTTTCAGCACTGATTCCTGCAGGAAATGCACTCCCACCGCCAGGATGATCACTGCGACGATCAAGCCGGCAATATATTCCAGCCGACCGTGTCCAAAAGGATGCTCGCTGTCCGCGACTTTGGCCGAGAGTTTGAATCCGACCAGGGTAATGACTGCAGAGCTGGCATCGGACAGATTATTGATGGCATCGGCAGTGACGGCTACGCTGCCGGTCAGCAGCCCGACCAGCAGCTTCAGCCCGAACAGCAGCGCATTGACAGCAATGCCGACGCTGCCGCAGAGCTTGCCATAAGCCTGGCGAACCTCCGGCTGCTCCGGCTTGTCCCAATCCGGAATCGTAGCTTTTATCAGAAAATTTGTGATCATACCGTGACCCCAGACTATAGCAGTCTGTCCCCGCCGCAACCCAATTTCCCGCAAAGCAACCCAAACACGGCGTAAGGGCATATGGAGCGCGGCAGCTTGCTGCCGCTTTCCCTGCGGAAGAAGAGCTTCCGCAGCCTTGTCCCCGACCCACCCAGTGCCGCGCCTCCGGCGCGGGGGATGGTGTGGGACGTATGGGACGTATGGGACGTATGGATGCAATACTCTTCACTTAGCATTTGACTTTTTAAAATTCCCCTTTATTGTATGTTGTTGGTGGCACTATGGTGGTTCCACTATAACAAAAGGGGCTACAATGGCTAGGACCAAAAAAACGTTTGGCAAT
>JAAZIZ010000277.1 GCA_012800565.1 Lentisphaerota bacterium | reverse complement strand
GCAGGGACACGCCGCCCTGGGTACGAGGCACCCTCCAAACACCCAAGCCCTGTTAAGGGCGAGACAAAAGCCTGAACTACACACGCCTCCTTTAAAGATTACATCCATCACAAGATTTCGTACATTACCGATTTTTTATTTTTGGAGCGGCAGGAGCATGTCCTCTCGTTTCAGGGCATAGCCGCGGATTTGCCCCTTGTCCAGGGCATCGTCCACAATATAGGTCACCACGTATATTTCTCCATCTGCGAACTCCACCCAGCCGGAATAGCCCAGGTCGGCCAGAGGTGAGCGGTCATAATCAATCGGGATGGTCCGTCCTGACCCGGCCCCGCGCTCCTCACTGAGGATGCTTTCGCGGTCGCACAGCGCGGCAAAGAAATTGCAGGGGCGCTGTCCACGGCCGGGGTAGAAGCGATAAGTGATGAATACTTGTCCGTCCTGCAGGAATCCTGCTGTAGGGCGATGGCAGCCAGGCAAGGGAAAGTCGGTGACTTTGCCCCAGGTCTCGCCGTTGTCACAGGAGATGGTCTTCTGGCAGTCATAGCCCAGGCCGCTGTTTTCCCGCATAAAAGCCACAATTGTGCTGCCGCCGGCCGGCAGCAGCGACACCTCGCATAAATTACGCCCCGGGACTTGGGCGACTGTCACCTCCTCGCTCCAGGTCTGGCCACGGTCATCGGAATAGCGCAGGAACTGGGTCAGGAAGCCATTGTCCGGCCGATGTGCGGCAATCAGCCAACGCCCGTCCGGCAGCTCGGTCAGACGCTCGGGGACGATGCCCCGCAGCGGCGTCTCCACCGGCGCCTGCCAGGTCAAGCCCTGGTCATGGGAAAAATACAGCAGGATCACTGAATTAACTGCGCCGACCCCCTCGCCGACGGCCGGAATACGGTCCACGACAATGACCAGGGTGCCATCACTGAGGCGGGAAATGCGGGCGCAATTGTAGTAGTACGGCAGCCCTGCGGTACCCTTGGTCAGGGGGCGTTTCGGCGTCCAATGCCGACCGCGGTCAGTTGATTCCGTGACCATAATCCGGGTATAGCTCCGGTCATTATGATGGGTGCATTCGCTGAACACGCAGAGCAGTTTCCCATCTGACAGCACTATATCCGGCCAGGCCTCATAGATATCGGGATCGCTGCTGACGCAGAATTTCTCGACCTTCATTTTGCTCGCTCCATACTGTGGTTGACTGCATTATCAGACATTGGCGCAGGCAATGGCCTGTCTCAGCGCTGGCATTCCTCAATCTCACCGGGGCGGACCATCAGACCTGCGGCCTCGGTCACATCCTGCAACCGGAAATCCCGCAGAAAAGCCTGCCCTTTGCAGTACATATTGATATATGCCCCGCCGGTATTCGGCAACAGTTTTTTATTGTTCAGCATCATCTTCTCACTGGCCCGGTCAAAATAGACGAAAGTCGAGGCACTGCATTTGCTCCAGGAGCCGGTGGCCGGCACGCTGCTTTGGATTTTGTAATTCCCATAGCGCCTGGCATAATGCGGTATCGGACGGTCCTTTTCCTGCATCCAGACAGTGACGCCGAAACTGCCGCCCCCGGCTTCAGCCCAAGCCTGATATGAGAGCTCGTACTGGTGCCCCTCCTGCAAGGAAGTGACATAACCCACCAGAGAGATATCCGACAGAGCCAGGACTTTTCCTCCGTCTTTTTCCACAACCCGGGCCTGAGCGCGGTTTTCCGGATTCCAGGGGACTTTCACCCCGTAGCCCGAGGTCGGGTTCCAATCAGCCAAATCGCCGGCCTGATCGCGGCGGGAGAAATCGCTGTTGGGCAGCAGGTTCATGCCGGGCAGAACCTGCGGGATGTCAGCCGGGGCCAGCACCGGCTTGGGATCGCGGGAAAAATAGAGCATGAAAGGCAATTTTTCCAGTATCTGCACCTCCCCCAGGCGCCAGGCCACGAAGCGGCAGCCGCCGTCTTCTTCCCTCGCCGCGCAAGGTATTTCCCGCCCCGAGCCATCCAGCACCCGGAATGAACTCAAATCGGCGTCCGGTCTCTCCAGCCTGACCACCACCAGTGGATTTTTGCCGGGGTCCAATCCGACAATGACCGTTAGCGGCATACGGTACTGCCAGGCGTTGTCCCACCAGGGCTCAGCTGCAGTCGCTGCAAATACCACCAGACACAACCAGATTGGCACGAGATTGTAAAGCTTTGCGGGCATCGAATTTTCCTTGTTTGCTTATGAGTGAATGGCGGCCTGGCCGACTGCTTTTCATCCGGCCGCCTGACTGACTCTGATAATCTTGGCCGAGAACGGCTCCACTGTGGCTGAGCGCAAATCAAACGGCTGCGCCTGAGGGTAGACTTCGCTGGCCTCAGCCTGTACCAGGCCCTTGACTTTCACTTCGCCTGACCAGGGCAACGCACTGTTGTTGAACAATCCGAGCAGCAATTCGCCATCGGGGAGCGCATTGACCGCCAGTTGCAAAATCCCCTGAGAAGAAAATTCCACCGGGTAAT
>JAAZIZ010000276.1 GCA_012800565.1 Lentisphaerota bacterium | reverse complement strand
GCGCCTCTGGCGCATACCGGAATTCCATTACATCCGCGACAGGGCAACGTCAGGAGAAAACTTCATACCCTGCGGGAGAAGAGTTCCCGCCGGGCCCCGTCAGACATTTGCCTTTTAAAGCGTTGGTCATAAATATGCCCAGACGCATTACAATTTTTTCTGGAAAAATTGCCTCCCGAGTTTGGGGCACAGTTGCGATTTTCCGGAAAACGGTTACACTATATACATTGTTTTTTTGCGTCCGTTTCAGTACAATAAGGAGATATTTTCATGGAAAAACTGCGTCTTGGGGTTGTCGGGGTCGGGTCCGTTGTGCGGGAAATCTACCAGTACTTGTATTATCGCAGCGACTACAGCCACCTCCTGGATGTCGTAGCGGTCGCCGATCCGAACGACCAGTTTCGCAACTGGTTCTGCGACACTTTCAACATCCCTGCTGAACGCCGCTTCAAAGATTATGGAGAGATGTTCGCCAAGGTCGAACTGGATGCCGCCCAGATCAATACCCCGGACCATATTCATGCCGCGCCCGCAATCGCCGCTCTGGAGGCCGGCCTGGATGTACTGGTCCCCAAGCCCACTGCCGCCACGATCAAAGATGCGCATGCAATGCTGCAGGCCGCCAAGCGCACCGGCAAGCTCCTGGGCATCGACTTCCACAAACGCGAAGACCCCAGAATCAAAGAGGCCGAGGCGCGCTATCAGAGCGGGCGGTACGGCCGCTTCCAGTCAGGCGTCTGGTTTATGCTGGACAAGCTGCTGGTCGCGGACCCCAATCACGTGCCCATGTTTTTCGCCACCCCGAATTTTGCTGAGCGGAACACGCCCATTTCTTTCCTGACCGTACACATGTGCGATGCTTTGATCAAGATTGTGGACTTGCGCCCGGTGGAAGTCCGCTCGGTCGGTTTCTCGCACAAGCTCCCCAGTCTCAGCCCAATAGCCGTCAAGGGGTTTGACCTCTGCGATACGGAAATCATTTTCGCCAACGGCGCAATCGCGCATATCATCACCGGCTGGCACGTGCCCAATACCGCCCATGCCCTCACGGTGCAGTCCAGCCGGATGATCTGCAGCGAAGCGGTGTTCGACCTCGGCATCGATACACCGGGACTGCACGAACTGCACCCGGATGGAATCTTCGAGATCAACCCGCTGTTCAGAAATTTTGAGAAAGACGGCACTGTGACCGGATATGGCATCAGCAGTCCGGGGCGGATTTACCAGAAATTCATTGCCAACCACAATGGCCATCTGACGGACGAAGTCCGCCAACAGATGATGAATCCCACTACTTTGGGTTTCTATACCTCGCTGGTACTGCAGGGTGCAGAAGAGAGCCTGGCGCAAGGCAAACCCATCGCCGACGGCGTAACCCGTGGCGTGCCCATCGACCTGAAAGAATTGCTGCGCCGCGAACTCGGCCCTGAGGCTTTGAGCGAATACGGCTATTAATGGCCAGGGTTCCGGCAACGGATAAACCCTGCCCGGCCCGAAGCCGCTGCGGCTGCCAGGCAGGGTCAACCCTGTGAATTCCGGCAAATTCTTACGCCATTGCCTGCAGCTGAACGGAAACCGCAGTATGTCAAGCATCCCGGATAAATTATTTCTCTGGCTGTGTTTTGTCGCCTTGGCTCTGAGTCTGTTTTTCTTGCCCTCCGGGGTGCAGGAGCGCATCCAGGGCGCAGGGCGTTTTGTGGCCGAGCCGGGCAAGCGCCTGGCCTCCATCACTGCCCGGATGACCCGTGAGGCCTTGGGAGGGTTGCCGGAAAACATGAGTGTGGCTGAGCGAGATACACTGCTGCAGGAGCTCACCAGTGCCCGGCAGCGGGCCTTCATAGCAGAAAAGAAGATTTATGGCCTGCAGCAGAACAACGATTACCTGCAGTATCTGCTGCGCCTCAGCAAACCGCCGGAGCAACACCATCTGCTGGTGGTCTGCGAAGTCATCAAACGCAGCCCTCTGAGCGATTATTACGGCACCCTCCTGATCAACCGTGGTTATAGTGACGGCCTGAAAGCTGGGCAAGCGGTCCGCAGCGTCGAGGGCCTGGTCGGGGTAATCAGCGAGACCTCTGCCCGCGAGGCCGTGGTAACCTTGCTGGGCAGCGCGAATTTCTCCCTGCCCGGCAAAATTGCCGGCAAGGCCATCAGGGGCATCATACACTGTCCGGCAGATTACACCTCCGCGCCGGCCATCCTGGGGTTTTTCCCGCCTGAGCACCTGACCTTGTATTCTTTAAGCGGCGATTCATTCACCACAGTCGAAATTGGGGACCAGGTCGTAACCTGTGATTTAGCCGGTGGGAACTTGGTCGCAGACATCCCCATTGGCGTCATCCGCAAAATCGAAACCGACACTGCCGGTGCCTGCCGTTATCAGATCAGTCCGGCCGCACCGCTGGGACATCTGAATTTTCTGCTGGTCGCCATCCCCAAATAAGCCATGAATTTCGCGGTCAAAGACCATAGCCAACGCAGTCTGCTGGAAATCAGCCTAACATTTAATCCTGAGCTGCTGCGGGATTTCTTCTTCCGCCGGCAGGGCATCTGGAAATATGTATATTTTATGCTGGCTGACAGTGCACTGTTGCTGCTGTTCTGTGCCAAGCAAATCGTCCTGCCCCATTATTTCCCCGAAATCCCCTGTTATGCCGCTGTGCTGCTGCTGGCCTACTTAAGCAGCCGACGGCCGCTGGCCTGGGCCCTGTTGCTCGCTGTTGCGGGTGGAATACTGCTGGATTCAGGCAATTTCCTGCCCCTGGGGCCCAGCAGCCTGCTGCTCTGCCTGCCGGTGTACCTGGTCTTTCTCCAGAGCAGAAGATCGGGCCAGCAGAAGCATTCAGTACTTTTATCAATGCAGCAGTGCCTGTGCGCCACCAGCATTTTTGTGCTGCTCAATCTGCTCTTCCTGGCCGGTAACATGTCCTGGACTGCCCGCCTGGCATTGCTGCCCCGGCAGCTGCTGCTGGGCGTGCTGGTCAATGCTGTATTTGCCGGCCCGCTGCTGTTCGCCCTGCTGGATGGCATAGAACGGCTGCTGTTCGGGCCGACAGCTGGAAAAGCCCGGGGAACCTGAGTCATGCCTGCTAAGACTGCCCATCCAGCCCCGGAATTAGAGCGCCAGCGCAGCAATTGCCGGGTCTTGCGGTTTTTTTTTCTTGCTCTGCTGCTGTTGCTGCTGCTGGCCATTGCCTGGGTGCAAATCTGGCAGAGTGAGAGCCTCTCTCAGCGCAGCCTCCGGCAGCAAATCCGCAAAGTATACGTCCCCGCCAAGCGCGGCATGATTGCTGACCGGGAAGGCACGCCATTAAATTATACCATCCCGGCCTACACCCTGGTGATACGTCCTGATCTGCTGCGCGACCCCCGGGACAGCCGGCGGCGCACCTTGGAAATTGTCAGCCTCGCCATTTCTGAGCTGGCGCTTTATCTGGGACCGGAATTCTACCACTTCAAGCCCAGCCTGGAGAGCATCAGGCAGCATCTCGAACAGCGCACCCCCCTGCCCATACCCTTGTGGGAGGATGTCAGCCCGCAGACCATCGCCCGCTGGGCCACGCGCCGGCAGGATTTCCCGGCCTCGGAGCTGCTGTTGTCCTGGAAACGCTGTTATGCTGAACCGGAAACTGCGGCTCAGCTGCGCGGCTTCACCCGCCCGGGTCAGCTAAATGACCCGGATATGAAGCAATACTGGAATGCCAACTTCAAGGAGCCGGTTGGCATCAGCGGCTTGGAGCTGGCGCTGAACTTCCGTCTGCGCGGCAGTGGCGGCAGCGAAGTGCTGCAGACTGATGTCCTGGCATTCCGTAATACCATCCTGGAGTCGCATCCGGCCGTCAATGGCGAAGACGTGCGCCTGACCCTGGACCTGCCCCTGCAACGCCTGGCCGAAGAGCTGTTTGAGCAACACAACTACGCCGGTGCGGCAGTACTCTTTGATGCCAGCGATGGCTCGGTGCTGGTCCTGGCCAGCTCACCGACATTCAGCCTCGATACGCCCGCCCTGCCCGCGCCGAACAGCGCCCAATTCAACCGGGCTCTCAACGGCGCCTATCCGCCCGGTTCCGTTATCAAGCCGTTCCTGGCTATGCTGGCTCTGCGAGAAGGACTCGTTACCCCGGCCGAAAAGATATTCTGCCCCGGTTATTTCAGCATCAATGCGGAGACGCATATCGGCTGCAGCGCCCGTTATGGCCACGCTGAGATTGACCTAGTTGGCGCCCTGGCCAAATCCTGCAATACTTATTTCTGCACCGTCGGACAACGCCTGGAAGGCCCGGGCTGGGAAAAAATGCTGGAGACTTTTGGCCTGGGCCGGAAGCTCAATACTCTGCTGTACCGCCAGGAGACCGCCGGCGTAGGTTATGCGCCTTCGGTGCTGCGGACCCAGCGTCCGCGGGACCCGCACTGGTATGCCTCTGACTCGGCTTACGCCAGCATCGGGCAGGGTCTGTGGCTGGTTTCACCTCTGCAGATGGCAGTATGTACCGGTGCTTTGCTGACCGGCATGGCCTGGCAGCCGCGTTTTCTGCTCGATGATCCGATTGAATTGCTGGATTCCTACTCCTGGTCGGAAGAACATGCCCAGGCCATCCGGCAGGGACTGTACGATTGTGTACATGCACCCGGCGGAACCGGGCGGGCTCTGGCCGGCCTGAATGTGCTGGGCAAGACCGGCACAGCGGAGGTCTCGGGCAAGAATCCGCATGCCTGGTGCATTGCTGCTCTGCCGGCCGAGGCCCCCCGCCTGATCGGCGTCTGGGTGGTGGAAAACGGCGGAAGCGGGGGGAAAATCGCGGCTCCGCTCCTGGCCCAGCTGTTAGCGCTGGCGCAAGAACGCCTGCCGTGACGCCCCCCGTCTCAGGGCAAGATTATTTCAAAGTCATGCGCCCGAATTTCTCCACTCTGCGGAATGGCCCGTAAGTCGGCTGCCAGATGGACTGTTCCCATTTCCAGCTGGTCTTGGCATCCGGCCGAGTATAATGGTTGCGGGCGAAATTCACCCGATATGCGCCGTCAACCAGGGGCTGGGAGAATTTCAGCCCTGCTCTGGGGATGGCTGCTTCCATCGTCCAGTTATTCCCCTCCCGTTTAGTCACCGCCTGCAAACCGGAATTCCAGGCCATTCCTTCAGACAGCGATGTTTTATCGCCGTTAGCCG
>JAAZIZ010000275.1 GCA_012800565.1 Lentisphaerota bacterium | reverse complement strand
TTACGGCGGGGAGCGGTGCTGCGGGCGCTCTCAATCGGTGGTGGCTGCTTGGCGGCAGGCATTGCCCCTGGCGCATTGACCGGGGGTGGTGCTTCTGCCGCTGGAGCCGGTGTTCTTGCATCGGATTCCTGCGCACTTTTGGCAAAAACCGGAAAGATTTTTGCCAGGCGCCGCAAAAAACTCGATTTAGGCGGTGGCACTGCAGTCCCGCTGGCAACCTCCGGCTGGGGGGGCGGCTCCGGAAGCTCAGCCTGCCGTTGTTGTTGCTGTTGTTTTTGGCGCTGCTGTTTTTGGCGCTGCTGTTTCGGGCGCGGCGGCGGTGGCTCCGAGGTTAACGGTAACAGCTGCACGGCTGTGTTTGCGGATGCAGCAGTTTTGCCGGCTGCATCCGCGGCGGTGTCATCATTGTCGTCACTTTCCAGCATTTCCTGGGAAGCCGGTATCATATCCCAATAGTGCAGGAAAGCATTTTTACCGCAGCCGATATCCACAAATGCAGCCTGCAGTGATGGTTCCAGGTTTTTGATTCGAGCTTTATAGATTGAGCCAACCAGGCGATCCCGGTTGGTGCGTTCCATAAAAAAATCTTGTAAAATACCATTTTCGACTACCGCTACGCGGGTCTGCAATTCTTCACTGTTGATTAAAATTTGTTTCATAGAGATGTGTTGATTAAAAATATATTCACGGCAGCTGCCGGAACCCCGGGGACCGGGAAAATATCGCGCTCCGCACATTGCGGAGCAAAAAGCGTGATGACTGGCAGCGCTTTACTGTGGCTGCGGGTTGTCTGAAATCATTCAGAGGACAACACCGTTCCATAGGTCACAGGGTTGCCACGCAGGAAGTCAGCGCTGTTCATTTCTTTGCGCCCTTCCGGTACGATGCGCAGGATTTTCAGGCATCCAGAACCACAGGCCACGCCCAGCACATCCTGCATGGGCAGAATCTGTCCCGGGATGGTATTCTCGCCGAAATTGCCTCCCACTGCCACCGCCTGGGTGATTTGGATGCGCTTCACTCCCCGGGACGTAGGTAGAAAAGAGTATGCTTTGGGCCAAGGCGTGTAGGCACGTACCATCTTCGCGATCATACTGGCACTCTTATCCCAGTGGATGGCACCGTCAGTCTTGCTGATTTTTCGGACAATGGCAGCGGAGGTTGGTTTCTGCGGCTGAAACTGCAGATTTTCCCGACAAACCTGCCAGCAGATGGTGGGCAGATGAGCAGCCGCCAGATTGCCCAGACGCCATTCCAGTTGCCCGCAGTTTTCCATCGGTCCGATGGGCAGAGAGAAAGCCTGGTAGATGGGTCCGGTATCCAGCCCTTTGTCCATTTTCATGAACGTGACTCCGGTTTCCGTTTCACCCTGCAGAATGGCGCTGGCGATGGGGCTGGCACCCCGGTACTTCGGCAACAGTGAGGCATGCACATTCAGACAGCCGAATTCGGGCAGGGAGAGAATCTCTTCTTTCAGCAGCTGCCCGAAAGATACCACAATCAGCAGGTCCAGGTCAAGGGTGCGCAGATATTCCAGGAAAGCAGGATTATTGACTGAACTGACTCGCTCCACCGATAGTCCCTGTTGCAGACAGTGCTGCGTAAAAACTGTCGGAGCGATCACTTTCTTGCGTCCGACCGGCTTGTCAACCTGAGAATAAATACCCAATAGCTGAATGCGGGAATCTTGCCTTAGGGCGTCAATGATCGGGATGCCCAGCCGACCGGAACATAAAAAAATTGTGCGTACAGGAGGTTTGTCACTCATGCCATACCCTGAAAACACCAGGAAAAGCAAAATAAAACAAAGGGACAAAGAAGTAATATAATTCTTAAACTAAAATTTAAAATACAACTGGGCAAAAATAATGCAATAAGTGCTTTGCTGCACCGTTGCGGTTCTGTGAGATTATCGTTGCGTGTGCGGCTGGCGGAGATTTATGGTTCCGGCTGCGGTAATCCCGGTCTATCGCAAGGCTTTTGGTTTTCCCAGGATTTCGGCCATAATCACAGCCTGGCGCAAGCCTTGGTGTGTGCGAGTGATGGCAATAGCCTGACGTTTCCGGATCGGACTGCTGGCTGGCAGCAGAGGCTGCGGTTCTGCTGGCGGTTCACTGGGAGCAGTGGTGGCAACGGGAGTCTCTGCGGCCAGTGGTATAGCTACTGGCAGTGCGGCCGGTTTTGCCGCCAGTTCAGCTGCCGGCGGAGTGGCATGGTTTTCTTCCGGTGTGTAGATGGTCTTTGACGTAGCCTCGGCCTCACGTTGAAAAAACTCCTGCATCAGGTCCTGCAGGGAGACAGTGTCCGGGTCGGTGGTAGAAGGTGTCTGGACGGGTCGCTCCAGAGACCGCGCCGGGGGAGAGTCTTTTTGGGGAAATCCGCCGTGTCCGGGTGGCGGAATTTTCTGGTCATCGGACTCGCTTGCTTCCCGCTCCAGGCGGGCGTTTTTCTGGTTTTCCAGTATGATATTCAGGATTACCATAGCGATGAAAAAGATAATACCGAACAAATTTTTCATAATCTTTTCCTGCTGTTCTGCATCTGTCCGCTCCGAGTATCAGCCGGAGCGGACAGGGCGAAAGGTGGAAGAAGAAGCATTGCCGCGGGTGCGGCTGCAGGCGTTCAGGTGTGCCGACCTGCGGGACCCGCAGGTCAGCGGCAGGGCGGGTTATTTAATTTGACTTTCATCAGGGTTCTCACTGATGCTTTGCCGCATTTCAGTGTCAGCCTTGATGTTTTCCAGCTTGTAATAATCCAGTACCCCGAGTTTGCCTTCACGTAAGGCAACAGCCAGGGCGAGAGGTACTTCTGCCTGGGCTGCCACTACATTGGCCTGCATTTCCTGAACCTTGGCCCGCATCTCCTGCTCTAAGGCAACGGCAGCCGCACGCCGGACCTCGGCCCGTGCCTGAGCGACCCGCGTGTCGGCCTCGGCTTGTTCGGCCTGCAGGCGGGCACCGACATTGTCACCGATATCGACATCGGCAATGTCGATCGAGAGGATTTCAAAAGCGGTCCCGCTGTCCAGACCTTTTTCCAGCACCCGCTGGGAAATCTGCTCCGGGTTTTCCAGCACAGTGGTATATGATTCTGATGAACCGATAGTGCTGACGATGCCTTCGCCAACTCGAGCGATGATGGTCTCTTCCGTGGCTCCGCCGACCAGGCGGTCGAGGTTGGTGCGCACGGTTACCCTGGCTCTGGCTTTGACCTGGATACCGTCCTTGGCGACCGCATCGACAGAGGCGCGGGAACCTTTGCTGTTATCCGGGCAGTCTATGACCCGGGGATTGACGCTGGTGCAGACTGCGCCGAAGACGTCCCGCCCGGCCAGATCAATGGCGGCAGCGCGCTTGAAATCGAGTTTGATGCCGGCTTTGTCGGCAGCAATCAAGGCGTTGATGACTTTCAACACGTCACCGCCAGCCATGTAATGGCTCTCAAGTTCGTTGGTACCAATACCCTCCAGGCCGGCTTTGCGCAACTGGATGTAGGCTCGGATGATCAAGGCCGGGGGAATTTTACGCAGTGACATACAGACCAGAGTCACCAGCGAGGTATGGGCACCGGAGGCCCAGGCCTGAATCCAGATACCGAAGAAGTGGAACAGTATGAAAGCGCCGACCAGGCCGGCAATGATGGCGGCAACTGCCAAGATCACGTAAAGCATTGTTTCCTCCTGTTTTTTGGGTATGGGTTCAAGGTGGTTTGGAATTTAGGAGCCGTTAAATAATTAAGTTTACGGTTGTGGTGGTGCAGGTTTGTCCTTAGCCTTGCATTCAGCTACGGTCTTTTTGGCGATGTCACGCAGAACAGCAGCAGTTTCAGGAGCGATAGCGGGGGGAGCGTAGGTGCATTTATCTACATCACCGAAAATGGCCTCGAACCATACTGCCGCGCCGAGATATTCGCCGTACACCGAAGCGTGCGCCGCATCATGAGCCAGTTTCGGAGGCGCATCGGGGTTCTTTTTGTCCTTGCGCCAGATATAGCCGACATGCAGGGAATTCTGCGAGGGCGGCAGTTCAGGATACTGCAGGGCACTGAGATCAGCCGGGACAGTATATTCAATGGGGAAACGCGGGTCCTTGCTGGCATTCTCGAAAGCAGTGCCCACCGGTAGCAGCCGCAATCCGAGCTCCGTCGCCCATTTCTGGTAAGCGGCATGCAGACGCGGGTACATTTCGCCGGAGGCAGCGACCGGACTCTTCGAGTCCTTGCGGTACGCCCAGGTTTCATGCATGATCACCTCAGCCTGGGGGGCATGTTTGCGGATGATTTTCAATAATTCAATGGCGGGCGTAAAGCTGTCCGGATTAAAACTCTGATGGCTGACCTGCTGGATGGTAATGAAATCCCAGGGTTGGCTCTGCAGAATTTCCTGCAAAGCCCGTTGTCCTTGATATGGGCGTCCCGTCGGGCCCTGGGGGTCTTTTTCGTAGGCTTGGGCGTAGCTGAGGTGCTGGGCCAGGGAGCGCCCGCCGAGCGAAGCTGAACGGTCAATGCTGGCTGTGATTTTGGCGCTTTTGAGCATCTGCGGCAGGTATTTGCTGGCGTTGTTGGAGAAGCTGTTGCCGATAGTCAGCAAGCGCAGAGTTTTCTGCTCCTGAGCCAGGCCAGAAGCAACGCCGATTAGAACGATGATTAGGATTAGACGGGGTATTCTGAACAAGCGCATGGTCACTCTTCCTTTTTTTCGACTACGATACGGTTACCTTCAATATTCACTACAATAATCGGGGTACGCGCCGGGAGCATTTCTCCTTGAGTGACTACATCATACTTTTTGCCGTCGATAATGGCCAGGCCGGAAGGCCGCAGTACGGTATGAGCGATGCCGCTTTTATTGAGCAGCTGGCCGTATTCCGGATCAAAGCTGCGCCATTCCTTGGCATCGGTGGCTGCCAGCAGGCGCTTGCCGGTTTCTGTGCGGGGAAAATACTTGAACCAGGCATAAAAAAAGAACAGTATGAAAAATACCACCGCACAGGTCACCAGACAGGCGGTAGCGAGGCTGTAGGTGTAGAAGAGACCTGCCAAGCCGGTCAGCAGTGCTGCACAGCCCAAAAAGCCAATCACCCCGCCGGGCAGCAGCAGTTCGGCAAAAAGAAGCAGTGCCCCGGAGACAAGCAGGGCAATGATAATGGTCAGGTTCATAAATATTCCTTGTTGCGTTGCAGTACTGGCGGGGCAGTATTAAAATACTGCCGGAACTGCTGAAAGCAAGCAAATGCCAGCGAGAAAAAGCTGCCGGCCAGTCCCAAAGAATCAGAAATTGATATTTTCTTTTTCTCGCCTGCCCAGTTTGCAAAAAAGTTTTCCGGGCGTAAGGTATCGTGTCGCCCTGGAGAGGTTGCACTGGTAAGCTGCTAGGCTTGTAAT
>JAAZIZ010000274.1 GCA_012800565.1 Lentisphaerota bacterium | reverse complement strand
TCCCAGGCCAACCTACCACGGTGCCTCTTCGGCGACAATCTATCACCAATCATCGCACATTAACCAGAATTTCGGATAAACAACAATATTCCAGCTCTTAAAAGAATATTTCAAATTATTATTTGAATTTGCATAATATTATCTTCTGTCTTACGTTATATTGTATGTGCGGCGGGTTTCCGCAGTTCATTTGTGAGTCACCCTGGCCATAGTTCTCAATTTTCAAGGAGGTAAATTATGAACAAACATCCCGGCAGATTTTTAGTCGCCCTGACTGCCAGCGCTTTTTTGCTGGCTTCCAGTGCAGCTGTTGCTGGCAGGCATCATGGGCTTCGTGACATCGACCGTGCCTTGCTGATCACCGACATTGTGTTTCGGGCCTTGAGTTTCAACCATGTGGTTGTGACCGAACCCTTGGTGACTTATTCGGAGACGGTCTATGCGACGCCCAACACCACCATTTATGTAACTCCGCACTATGTTCCCGCTCCGGTGATAGTGGCTCCGCGCTACTATTACCCGCATCGTCCGCCCCAACGGCCACATTACTATCCTGCTCCGCGGCACAGGCACGGCCCGCCCAGCTTCCACCATCGCGGTCCCAGCCGCGGGCACACTCCGCCGCCCAGCTTCCATCGAGGTCCCAGCCGTGGCCCCAGCCGTGATGCTCCCGGGCGTGGTCCCGGACGCAGTTCCGGGCGTGGTAAAGGCCGTTAAAATCAACAACCAACCATAAACCCACCAAGATGCCGCCGCGTATATCGTGGCGGCGTTTTTTTGTCTGTTGCCATCAGTCGCAGTTTTATATCGACTTCCTCCTGAGCGGGCGGCGAGTCATGTTGCGCACAGCAAAAGTACGATTAGGTTGCAGTCCGCCATATTCTTGACATTTTTCCATCTTAGTTCATATTAGGAGTCGTTCAAAAATTTCTGCTGATCTGTTTATCAGAACAATATTTCCCAACTGAAAGGTATGCTATGTCAGTACAATGGATTTCCCACCGTGGTGAATCAATCGATGCCCCGGAAAACACCCTTGCCGCTTTCCGCCTGGCCATGACCCGCGACATTGATGGCATGGAATGCGATATCCATTCCACCGCTGACAATGTGCTGGTCTGCTGCCATGACGAAACCACCACCAGGACCAGCGGACAGGAAAAAAGTATCACCAAGTCCACTTTGGCAGAATTGCGGCAGCTTGATTTCTCAGCCGGAAAGAGCGCTTACCGGGGCGAGCGCATCCCTACTCTGGCGGAAGCCCTGGCAGTGCTGCGCCCGGGAAAAACTTTTTATATCGAAATCAAAGGCGGCAATGCTGCCCTGATTGAGCCGCTGCTTACCGAGATCGCCACAGCAAAAGTCCCGTTGCAGGACATCGTGCTGATCTGTTTTGACCAGGAAGTCTGCCGGCAGGCGAAAATCCGCTGTCCGGAGCTCCGGACCCTCTGGCTGGTCTCATACAGCGATGAGCAACCGCCCCAACCGGAAGAAGTAATCGCCACTCTGTGCCAATGCCTGGCCGACGGCATTGATCTCAACGGCAATCGCGCTTTTATCGACGCGGCTTTCGTGGCTGCCGTGAAAGCCGCAGGCTTTTATTTCGCCGTCTGGACAATTGATTCAGCCCAGCGGGCCCGGGAGCTGATTGCTTACGGGGTGGACGCCATCACCAGCAATCGCGCTGCGGCTCTGCGGGATGAAATCGCAGGCCAACCCTGCACTCAGGGCAGCGCCAAGCAGACAGCTGCAGAATCCTGACTCTGCCATTCAAACCTGCAGATGGACAATTCAGCCAACATCATCACTACCCGCAGCGGCGGCAGTTCCTACGAGCGCTTCCCGGCCGACTACCTGTCGCACATGCATTACCGGCGCGCTTACTCCTGGTATGACGTTTTGCCGTTCTCGCTGATTCTCTGGCCGCATACTTTCAGCGAATGTGAACGCCTGGGCAACTGGTGGCGGGAGCGCCATCATTACCATAGCCTGGCCCTGGAACTGATGCTGGAAGGCGAGCTGCAGTATGAGCAGAATGGCAAGAAGACCTTGGTCAGGAAAGGCGATCTGTATTTGAGCCACCCTGGCAATACGATTAAAATCCACAGTTGCGGCCGAGGATATGCGCATCAGTTACAGCTGGTCATCTCCGGCAGCCAGGTGCCCATCCTGCTGGAAGGGCTGGAACTGCGGCAGACTTTCCTCTTTCCCCGGGAATACAGTGAGCAGATCGGCAAATATATGGAGCATATTGCGGATTTGCTGTTGAGCCAGACCTCGGCAGTTCAGGCCAGCAGCCGGACTTATGAGCTGCTGGCCTGGCTGGCCAACGAGAGGATCGCCCTGGAACAGTCGCAGCTGCCGCCGGTGCTAACCAAGGCAGTGCGGATCATGGGCAACGAACTGTCGCGCGGGCACAGCATCGCGACCATTGCCGAATTGGCCGGGACCAGCAAGGCGACCCTTGCCCGACTGTTCCGGCAGTACTGCCATTGCACTCCGCAGGAATATTTCACCACCCTGAAAATGGAATACGCCAGGAATCTGCTGAAGCTGAACCGATACTCCTGCAAGGAGATTGCTGAGCAGCTCGGCTTCAGGAATCCGCTGTATTTCTCCAGCGTCTTCAAACGCTACAGCGGCCTTTCGCCACGGCAGTTCCGGGCAGCCGCCAAAAACGAAAAAACCGACCCCGCGCCGATTGTGCGGCTGGAATTCCCAGTTTAGACCTGCCCCGGCATAGATGATTCTCTCTACCCACTGGTACTGTCAAAAAAAACATGAAAACTGATGGGAGTTTATGCTCCTATCAGGATAATGTAAAATGAAAGTTGCGCAAGCGGCTTTTAGCTCTTTGAAAAATTCAGCATTTTGCCATG
>JAAZIZ010000273.1 GCA_012800565.1 Lentisphaerota bacterium | reverse complement strand
CTGACCGTATCCCGCCTCATGAAACGCCAGGGCACCACTGAGGCGGGAATTTTTTATGTCTCACGCAATTCATAACGGTGCGCAAACAATTTCACAATTTTTCGTCCCTTCCCGATACGGAAAGCTGGAGTTTTTGCTACAGTCCCGACTGTCCGGCACCTGAAGAGATATTCAGAAATGTCCGGACAGGCCTGCCTGCAGAGCTCAAAGTCTTTAAGGAGGACGGCAAGCGCCGGGTGTATCTGGCTGGCGCAGATGAGCAACAATGCTATATCGTCAAAACCAATCTTCTGCCGCGTTGGAAAGACAAGTTCCGGGCGCAGTCCTTTGCTCCGGCGGAAGCAGATTGCCAGCTGCAGGCCATGCAACGCGGCATTCCTGCGCCTCGGGTTTTTGCGCTCTTTTCCCGGCACCGCTGGGGACTGACTCTGCAGAACGGCTTGGTTATCGAATACCTGCAGGATTACCGCGCCATCGACAATACCGAAACCGGACTGATGATCCCAGCTTTTGTGATGCTGTATCAAAAAGGCATCAATCACCCGGATTTCATGCACCGGAATTTTATGATCAGCCAGACCGACGGCAGCTGGAAAATCATCGACCTGGAAAAATGCTCTTTCCTGCCTCAGCCATCGCTGCTGTCACTGTTGCTGATGCTGGCCAGGAATATCGAATACGGTGAGCTGGGCTTCGAACATCCCATCAATCAGGACCTGATCCGGAAACTGTATCCGGCATTGGGAAAAATTCCCCTCTCTTTTCAAGATTTTAAGCGGGCAACCGAGATCATTGCCAGCAAACACCGCTCGTCTAAGGACAGACAACGTATGGCCTACCCGGCCGAGCTGAAAATATTATGTCACAAATCATTGATTATCTGAGATACCGCTGGCTGTTGTGGCAGTGGAAAAGACGGGCCAGGAAGAAGCGCCGGGCCAATGTCAAAGTAGGCAACCTGCGGAATTTTTTTCAGCGTCTGCATCAGGAGGACATTGTCTATGTCGTGCTGCGCTGGCCGGAGGAAATACCTTGGGACAGCCAGGCATTGCCTAAAAATGACGAGCGCGACCTGGATATGCTGGTCCGGGATCAGGATTTAGAGCGCTTCTGCCGAGTGGCTGCCAACAGCCCGGGCCGAACCAAAATCGACCTTTATTCCAATGGCATCCGCCTGGGAACCGATATCAAACGCCTGCCTTATTATCCGCCATCTCTGGGGACGGAAATCCTGGCTGGACGCCGTTTGGACGAGGCCGCTCAGGTCTTTGTCCCGTCCGGCCGGGCAGCGGCTCTGTCGCTGGCTTATCATGCGGTGTATCACAAGGGCTTTGACTCCGGAATGCCATTTGCAGCAGGGGAAAAGCCGCGCCGAGTCGCCAAGCATGACTATATCGGCAGGATCAAGGCTTTCGCCGATACTGCCGATCTGGTCCTGCCGCCTGAATTTACCCTGGTAGCGTTGCATGAGTGGCTCAAAACCCAGGGCTGGGCCATGCCCTATGATCTGCTGGAACGCTGGCCGGTCCGGCATGAAGGTCTGGAGATGTTATTGCAACGGGAGACGCAATTGCTGCAGGCGATGCTGCAGGCTGCCGGCCTGCAGGACTTGCTGGTTTTTCTGTTACGCGAGGATGCGATTGAGGCCGGTGCCGGGGAGATGATACTGCAGGAGCTTTCAGGTCAGTTCCAGGTACTGGGACAGGAACGGCTCTCGCCGCAGCAGCAACGCCTGGTGTCGCGCATGACCCGCGGCGGTGATTGGACGCTGCATAAATCTACGCAGGTGATACCGCCAGTGCTGGCGGTGTTCTGCCACGACCCGTGTCCTGAACCGGTGCCAGCCGATTCTCCCTCAGCCAAGTTGCATCCACATGTACGCAACAACCGGATTTTTTTCAAGCATCGCCTGCGTCAGAATTTGTCCACACGCTTCCCCGGAGCTAATAATTTCATGCATGGCAGCGACAATGATTGCGAGAGCTGCCAGTATGTTCAGGCCATCTATGGCGATAATACGCTGGCGATCCTGCAGCAGTGGCATTCTCAAATTGCCGCAGGATGAGCAGCACCTGACGGACCAATCTGCGTAGATTAAGAGGGCAACGGCGATGAAATTTATCAATGCCATGTTGCTTAAGTCACGTCTGCGGAAGGCCGGTATCAACATCCGCAGCTGGCACTGTTTTGCACCTGATTTGCAGCTGGAGCTGGAAGCTCCGCTGGATATCGGCAATATCTTCATCTCGTCCTTTGGGACTGTGCCCATACGGATCGGTGCCCATACATATTTCCGTTCCCAATCGTCTTTCGCATCCTTTCAGAGCATAGGTCGTTTTTGCTCCCTGGCCCAAGGAATCCACTGTGGCGAATCCAACCATCCAATGGATTGCCTGACCACCCACCCGTTCATCCGGCAAAAAAAATTCTATTCTGCCGACCGCTGCAATGCAATCTCCCAGCCCAACCGGAAAGCCGCGCCGATTATCGGCAATGATGTCTGGGTCGGCAATAATGCGATAATCCTCTCCGGTGTAACGATTGGTGACGGCGCGGTGGTGGCTGCCGGCGCGGTAGTCACCCATGACGTCAAACCGTACCATATTGTGGGCGGCGTGCCGGCCCGGACGATAAAGCTGCGCTTCCCGGAGGAAATCATTGCCGAGCTGCTGTCCCTGCAGTGGTGGAATTACCGTCCTGAGGACCTGACCAGGCTGAACTGTCAGGATATCGGAAAATTTCTGCAGGAATTCCGGGCCGCTTCTCTGCCACCCTGCACCTATCCAAAATATCAGCTGCGGACTGCAGATTTCAGCTTAACGCGGTTATAACTCCTCTGGCGGTTCAGGAAGACTGCATTTCCTCAGG
>JAAZIZ010000272.1 GCA_012800565.1 Lentisphaerota bacterium | reverse complement strand
TTTTAATATTTTTCAGAAAAAAGACAAAAAAAACGCCTTTGCGAACTGTTTCGTCGCAAAGGCATTTACGGTTATGCTTAGATATTAGTGCGAACTATTTCTGATTCTTTGATACTGTGTTTTTATTTGCCTTTTTATTTGGCAAATGATGCTTTACGCAGTACAGTATTTGCCGGATTCTGAGCCCACTCTTGGATATTTTTATCTTTCAGCCATAAACCCGTCTGTAGTCAGTCACTGCTGTTTGCGAGGCTCCTCTTATGCTTTCTGATGCTGACCTGCGCCGCACTTGCGGCCCCCTCGGTTCATTGACCATTTCCGAGACGCTGTCCATTCTGGAACAGGCGGAGGCCTGGGAGCGCCAAGGGCGGGATGTCTGCATGATGTCAGTCGGCGAGCCGGATTTCGACACGCCGGATTTTATCAAAGAGGCCTGTATCCGGGCTTTGCGCGAAGGGCGGACCACCTACACCGCCCCGGACGGTATTCATGAACTGCGTGCAGCCATCATTGACAAATTCGCTGCCGTGGGCATTTCCGCCGGCCTGGACCAGGTGGTTGTCTCCCCGGGCGGGAAATTCGCCTGTGCTGCAGCAATAGGTGCGCTATGCGGCCCTGGTGATGAAGTCATCATCCCCACTCCGTACTGGGTCAGCCATGTGCAGATGGTACGGGCAGCCGGTGCCAAATGCGTGCTGGTGCCCACCTCGGCGGCAGACAATTTTGAACTGACTGCAGAGTCTCTGGCTGCAGCCATCAGTGATCGCACCCGGCTGCTGATTTTATGCACTCCCTCCAACCCCACCGGCACGGTATATCGCCGGGCAGCCCTGGAGATGATTGCCGAGGCAGCCCTGCGCCATAACTTCATGGTTCTTTCCGATGAGGTGTATGAAAAACTTACTTATGATGCCGGACAACCGCACTTGTCCATCGCTGCTTTAAGCCCTGAGATCGCGGAGCACAGCATCACGGTCAACAGCTTCAGCAAATCTTACGCCATGACCGGATGGCGCGTCGGCTATTCCTGCGCACCATCCTGGCTGAGCCGGAAAATCAGCAATCTGCAATGCCATTTTGTCGCCAATGTCACTACTTTCGCCCAATACGGTGCCCTGGCTGCCTTGCAGCACGGTGAAAAAGCCTGCCAGGAAATGCGTGAGTCTTTCGCCCGGCGCCGCGATCTTATCTGCGGACTGCTGCCGCAGGTCCCCGGGACCAGCTTCATTCGTCCCAGCGGGGCATTCTATGTGCTGCTGGATATATCCTCGTTCGGCTTGAGCAGCGCGGAATTCTGCCAGCGACTGGTCGCCGAAGCGCGTGTTGCCGCAGCCCCAGGCGCAGGCTTCGGAGCTGAGGGTTTTATCCGCTTGTCTTATGCCTGTTCGCAGGAATGCATCTGCAAAGCAGTGCAAAGACTGGCGGAATTCACCAGCACATTGCGCTGATTCCCGGACCGGTTGCACAGCTGCCTCCGGGATTGAAGAAAATGTTTCTGACAATATATTATAAAAATTCCCGGATATAACTAAAATCCCGGACTGGAAAATATTACAGGAAAAAATTATCATTATGGCAACAGATATTAGATTGCAGGAAGAAATCCTGCGCATCATGGCCGGCAGTCCCAGCAGCGGCTTCAGTCCGTCCACCGTGCGGGAATTGCTTGGTCATGTGGATGAGAAACGCTTCCGGCGCATTTTCCGTTCACTGGTGAAAAGCGGCCAACTGCTGCCGACGACCCGGCACCGCTATGTCCTGCCGCCTGCAGCTCCGGCTGCGGCGCCACCCAAAGGTCTGCTGCAGGGCCGTCTGCAGGTCAGCAGCCATGGCTTCGGCTTTGTCCACCCGGAAATCGCCGAGCCGGGGCAGGCAGATATTTTTATTCCGCCTGGCCAGCTGGGCGGAGGCATCAGCGGCGACTTGGTGGAAGTGCAGGTCTACGACCCTGACAACCCGCGCGGTCCCTGCGGCGAAGTGGTGCAGGTGCTCGAACGGCGCTTCTCCACCGTGGTCGGATGCCTGCAGCGATACGGACAGGGCTGGGCCATCCGCCCATTGCGCCGGGAACTGCCGGAACTGCTGACCCTGCAGAACGATTACGATCTGCCCAAGCAGAGTCAGGAGGGAGACTGGATCAAGGCCACACTACAGACCGATCCCGACGGCGGACATTATGCCGTGCTGGACAAACGCCTGGGAGCCAGCGGCAGCGTCGGCGCCGACCTCGATGCTATCGTGGAGGAATTCAATCTGCCACCACGCTATACGCCGGAGTTCGAAGCGCGGGCCGCCAGGCATAAGCCGGTCGGCGTGTCCCGGGAAGACCGGACTGACGAGCTGACCCTGACCATTGACCCTATGGACGCCCGCGATTTTGATGACGCGCTTGCCTACTCCGATGGCCCCGGCCAGGATGAATGCACCGTCGCAGTGCATATCGCGGATGTGGCCTGCTATGTCCAGCCGGATAACTTCCTGGACCTGGAGGCGCGCCGGCGCTGCTTTACCTCATACCTGCCGGGACGGACCCTGCCGATGCTGCCAGCCGCGCTGGCCAATGACCTGTGCAGCCTGCGGGTCGGGGTGCCCCGCCTGACTCACAGTGTCTTCCTGCGCTTCAGCAAACGTGACGGACAGCTGCTCTCGTTCCGGCGTGCTCACAGTACCATCAAGGTCAAGCGCCGCTTATGCTACGAGGAAGTCAGCCGCTTTCTGGCTGGTGAGGACCTCGCTTTCGAACCGGAAATCTCTTCTGCCATTGAGGCTCTGCACCGCATGGCCCAGCTGCTGCGCCAGCGCCGGCAGAGCCTTGAACTGTTCCTGCCTATGGATATGCCGGAAATCCGGGTTGTCTGCAGCGAAAATCCTTCGCATATCGTCGGTTTGCAGACCACTGAGCACAATCCCTCCCATCAGCTGGTGGAGGAATTCATGCTGGCAGCCAATCAATGCATGGCCCAGGAACTGCAACAGCATCGTC
Source organism: Lentisphaerota bacterium (assembly GCA_012800565.1). Classification (GTDB taxonomy): domain Bacteria; phylum Verrucomicrobiota; class Lentisphaeria; order Oligosphaerales; family Oligosphaeraceae; genus JAAZIZ01. The sequence continues at coordinate 573 of JAAZIZ010000272.1, read as the reverse complement.
TGCCGGGGCTGTTCCGCAATCATGCCGCCCCGGAAGAAGACGCGCTGCAGGAATTTGCCGTCCTGGCGGGACAGATTCTGGGCAAGCGGGTAAAGCCTTTCCGGAAGCGCCGGCAGCTGGTGGATTTTCTGCACAAACTGCCTGACCATCAAACCAGCCGGGATTTACTGCAGATGAGCTTCCTGCGCTGTCTGCCCCGCGCTGACTACGGTTCGGAATGCAACGGCCATTACGGACTGGGCAAAGATCACTACTGTCATTTCACCAGCCCGATCCGCCGTTATGCCGATTTGCTGGTCCATCAGCAGCTGCTGGCCCGGGACCGCCGCAGGAAGCGTCATTCAAAAGAGCAGATGCAGTCTTTCGCCCAGCTCTGCAGCGCCCAGGAAGAGAACTGCGATCAGGCCAGTTATGCCGCCTCCGACCGCCTCAAGCTGCGTTATTTACAACAGCAGCAGAAAGAGGACCCACTGCTGCGCCTGCGCGGGTTGATCATCCGGGTAAGCAAGAACGGCCTGGGGGTATTTCTGCCGGAATACAGCCTGATGGGCTTTGTCAACGCATTGCAGCTGC
>JAAZIZ010000271.1 GCA_012800565.1 Lentisphaerota bacterium | reverse complement strand
TCAAATAAACACAATACGTCAAGAAACTGTTTTTGCGCCGCAGGCGTTTGTTTATACTTACCCCAGGAGCATGTGCGGCCCCGGCTGATGATACAGGGGCGGCTTTGCTGACCGCGCCTACTGCGGCCGGTTACCTGAGGTATATGAGAAGCGCATCGGCGTCCCGGTCTGGCCCAGTGCCTGCTGGCCGGCCCGGATCAGTGAAGCTACCTCAAAAATCCTGCGGATGGTCTGTTCGCCCTGCTCCAGCCCCCATTCATCGCTTAAGATATGCCCGCATGGTCCGGCCCAGCCCATAGTTCCAAACTGGCAGGTCTGATCGCCATTGCCCACAATCAGACAACCGTTGCGGATAAAAGGCAGCCAGGATGACATAATGGTGGTCTCTGCGCCCCCGGAACGTCGCCCGGCAATGGCCATAATTCCCACTGGTTTGTTGGCCAGACGAAAATCCTGATGCCGCAGGACTCTGGTCCGCATGATGAATTTGGAGAACAAATCCGAGGGCAGGCCGAAATACACCGGCGTAGCCACCGCCAAGCCGTCGGCCTCACACATTTTGGCCAAGATATCCGCCATGTCATCTTTAATCACACAGGGGATATATTCTCCAGTGTCCTTGCGCTTGCCACAGACGCTGCAGGCGGCACAATGCTTGATGTCGCAATCCCGCAAATGGATGATTTCGCTGACCAGTTCACCGGTACCGGATAATTTCTCTTTGGCAGTGGCAAAAGATGCCTGCAACAACGCACCGCTGTTGCTGTTCTTGCGGGGACTGCAGTCAAACCCTAAAATCTTGATTCGCATGAAGCGTCCTTTTCTGTATTATTGGCACCCGTCCGAACCGGCTGCGTCACTGAGGATTTCACCTGAAAACCGCTATAATATAATGATAGGATGCTGCCGGGCAAGCCCGGTTGAAGACAGGAGCAGCTCTTACAGCAATCTTGCATCGATCAAATGCGACATTACATTATCAGCGTCTTCTCCTGATTCCAAACCTTGCAAAAAAGAGAAAAGAACTATGCTACAAAAAAAATCACTTTCACTCCGACTCAGGAAACATCTTATGTCTGGAATCAAGACTGCTTTCGCCGTCGGCTGCCTGGGGACGCTCTGCCAGGGACAGGACGCACCGCTGCCGCCGCTGCACCCCACCGCAGGCTTTCGCGCTGCCCACTCCGCCGGGGTCGCCCTGCCCTTCAATCAAACCCTGCCCTTGCCCAAAGGCAAGCTCTTCCCCAAGCAACTGTCACAGAATCTGACTCTGGACGGCAAGGCCCTGCCGGCAAAGGCCAAAATCGCCGCATACTGGTCTGACGGCAGCATCCAATGGCTCACCCTCAGAGGTGTCTGGCCCCAAGACCTGCCCCTGCCTCAGGCTCCCGTCCTGCAGCTGGGCTCGACTCAAGTTACCCCCAAACCGGAAGCTCCTTTCAGCCTGCAACAGCAGGACGGCGGCCTGCAGCTCCACTACCAGGGCAAGCTTTTTGCCAGCCTGCAGCTGGAAGCCGGTGTTGTGCCCATCAGCAAACCCAAGGCCCGCGATTCCCGTGCTCCGGAGGATTATGACACCCGGGTTCAATACGCCTGGGCCGAGCCGATTGACCAGCTCAGCCAACCCGGCCAGGAAATCTCCCTGCAGCCGGTCATCCGCGAATTCCTGCTGGAACAAGATGATGCTGACTCTCTGCTGTACCGTATCCGAGGCAATGGCGGAACGGACGGCCCGGGGGCGGACCTGGAATGGCAGCTCCGGCTGCGCATTTTCCGCCATACCCCGGTAATCCGTTTTCAGACCACTTGGTTCCTGCACTGGTCCCCGGAGAAATTCGCCCTCAGCAAAGCCCGCCTGATCGCGACTTTCCCGCAGGAGTGGCAGCAGGGCCGCAATCAGGAGCAGTCTTATCAGCTCAAGGGTCAGCCTGTGCAACTGGTCAGCGATTACAGCGGCAGAAGCCAGATCATCCAGAATGACCAGAAGTCTGATGCCGAATGGCCGGCTCCGGAACGGCATGCCTGGACCTTGAGCAACGCAGCCGCAACCCTGGGCATCGCAGTGCCGAATTTCACCCGCCTGGGACCAAACCGCCTGAGTTTGGACAGCGCACGCCTCCAGCTGGACAGCTGGGACGGCGAATCCGGACTGGCCCTGGATACCCGCCGCACCGTAGAGCGGGACGAATTCATGATGGACAGCTATGACTTCGACGACGATGCCAGCGGACTGGCCAAGACCAGCGAAATGACCTGGTGCCTGACCGCCTCTGAACGTACTGCCGCTGCCATCGCCAGCGCCGAAGCCACCCGCCAGGGATTGTGGTTTC
>JAAZIZ010000270.1 GCA_012800565.1 Lentisphaerota bacterium | reverse complement strand
TTGAGACCTTGGGCGGGGTGTTCACCAAGCTGATCGAGCGCAACAGCGCGATTCCGACCCGCAAGAGCGAAATTTTCAGTACTGCTTCGGACAGCCAGCCCTCGGTTGACATCCATGTCCTGCAGGGTGAGCGTCAGATGGCCAATGCCAACAAGACCATCGGCAGGTTCCGTCTGGATGAAATTCCGCCAGCTCCGCGTGGCGTGCCGCAGATTGAAGTGACCTTTGACATTGATGCCAACGGCATCCTGAATGTCTCGGCCAAGGATTTGGGCACCGGCAAGGAGCAGAAAATCACCATCACGGCCAGTTCCGGCTTGACGGAAGAAGAGATCAAGAAGATGGTCAATGATGCTCAGATGCATGCTGATGAGGACAAGAAGCAGCGTGAGCAGATCGACACCAAGAACAGCGCCGAGTCGATGATTTATCAGACTGAGCGTCAGCTGAAAGAGAATGGCGAGAAGATTCCTGAGGACATCAAGGCCCCGATTACTGCCGGCATTGAGAAGTTGAAGAAAGCCGTGGAGGCCAACGATACGGCTCAAATGCAGGAGATCATGAAGGAGCTTGAGAGCAATATGCATGCTTTCGCGCAGGAGCTCTACAAGCACACCAACCCGCAGGGCGGCAATGCGGCTGGCGGACCTGGTGGGGTGAACCCGGAGCAGTTTGCGGAATTCATGAAGCAGCAGCAACAGGGCGGTGCAGCAACTGGCAGCCAGGACAAAAAAGATGATGACGATGTGATTGACGTCGAGACCAAATAAGTTCGTATCACAGCAATTGCGGGAATGTCCCGTGTTAAAGCAAACCAACAAAGGAGTAGACAAAGTTATGGCAATGCAAATTAAGCCTCTCGGCGACCGGGTTTTGGTCGAAGCCATCGAAGAAAAAGAAGTGGTGAAGGGTGGTATTTACATCCCTGACAGCGCCAAAGAGAAGCCGCAGCAGGCCAAGGTGGTCGCGGTCGGTCCTGGCAAGCGTGATGACAAAGGCGTCTTGATTCCTGCCGACGTCAAAGTCGGTGACATCGTTTTGACTTCCAAATACGGTGGTACCGAGATCAAGCTTGATGACAAGGAATACAAGATTCTGAATGCCAGCGATATTCTGGCCATCGTCTGCTGAATGCTCTCAAATCCCAATTTAATCTAAAAAATCAGGAGAAAATCAATCATGGCTGCAAAGCAAATTCAATATGACAATATTGGTCGTCAGGCTCTCATGGCAGGGGTGAGTGCTCTGAGCAAAGCGGTGAAGATAACTCTGGGCCCGAAAGGTCGCAATGTCATCATCGACAAGAAATTCGGTGCTCCGACCGTTACCAAGGACGGCGTGACCGTGGCCAAAGAGATCGAATTGGCTGATCCTTTCGAGAACATGGGTGCCCAGACGGTCAAGGAAGTAGCCAGCAAGACCAATGACAATGCCGGTGACGGCACCACTACGGCCACTCTGCTGGCCGAGGCCATTTTCCGGGAAGGTCTGAAGAACGTGACTGCCGGCGCCAACCCCATGTGTCTGAAGCGCGGTATTGACAAAGCTGTGACTGCCATCGTCGATGAGCTGCAGAAGATGACCAAGCCAGTCGACGACCGGGCTCAGATTGCTCAGATCGCGACCATCTCCGCCAACTCTGACACCACCATTGGTGAAATCCTGGCTGAGGCCATGGACAAGGTCGGCAAAGACGGCACCATCACGGTTGAGGAAGCCAAGACCATTGAGACCACCATGGATGTGGTCGAAGGCATGCAGTTCGACAAGGGCTATCTCTCGCCCTATTTTGTGACCAACCCGGAAGAGATGGAGTGCAAGCTTGAAGACGCTCTGGTACTGATTCACGAGAAGAAGATCAGCAGCCTGCAGGATATGCTGCCCTTGCTGCAAGCCGTCTCCAAGCAGGGCAAGCCCCTGTTGATCATTGCTGAGGATGTCGATGGTGAAGCTCTGGCGACTCTGGTGGTCAATAAAATCCGCGGCACTCTGAATGTCTGCGCGGTCAAGGCTCCTGGCTTTGGCGATCGCCGCAAAGCGATGCTGGAAGACATTGCGATTCTGACGGGCGGTAAATGCATCACCGAGGACCTCGGCATCAAGCTGGAGAATGTCAAGCTTGAGGACTTGGGCAAAGCCAAGAACATCGTGGTTGACAAAGAGAATACCACCATCGTCGAAGGCGGTGGCGAGGCCAGCAAGATTGCGGCCCGGGTTGGTCTGATCAAGCGTCAGATAGACGAGACCACTTCGGATTACGACCGTGAGAAGCTGCAGGAGCGCTTGGCCAAGCTGGCTGGCGGTGTGGCGGTCATTCACGTCGGTGCTGCTACTGAGTCCGAGATGAAAGAGAAGAAAGCCCGGGTTGAGGATGCTTTGCATGCCACCCGCGCTGCGGTTGAAGAAGGCATCGTCCCCGGCGGCGGTGTGGCTCTGATCCGCGCGGCCAAGGTTTTGGACAACCTGAAGTGCAAAGATGACGAGGCTACTGGCGTTGATATCATCAAGCGCGCCATCGACGAACCGTTGCGCCAGATTGCGGCCAATGGCGGTGTCGAGGGTTCGATTGTGGTGATGAAGGTCAAGGAGCTGGAAGGCAACATGGGCTACGATGCTGCCAATGACGCCTATGTTGATATGCTCAAGGCCGGTATCATTGATCCCACGAAGGTCGCCCGTTGTGCTTTGCAGTACGCTGCCTCCGGTGCCGGCATGCTGCTGACCACCGAATGCATGATCTGCGATCTGCCGGAAGACAAGAAAGAGATGCCTGCCGGCGGCGCTCCTGGCATGGGCGGCATGGGCGGCATGATGTAAGACATCAAGCCTGAAGAGAGTACTCGTATAGTACTGCTCAATACCTACGGCCCCGTCTGGCTTGTTCTGGCCAGGCGGGGCTTTTTTGGATATGTGCGACATGCACCATAACTTAAACGAAAGCGATCCGGGAGTCCTGATGCATTTATTTGATACGCATTTGCACTTATCGCCAGAGGATGATGCGGTGGCGGTATTTAGTGCAGCTCGCGCCGTAGGGGTGGAGGAATTTCTGCTGGCCGGCACCGCATTGTCCGATGCTTCGACGGTGAGCGCCCTGGCCGGGTCTGAGCCGGGTGTCTATGCCGCGATTGGTGTGCATCCGCACGAGGCGGCGGCTTTTGCAATGGAAGAGCTGCCGCAGTTCCGCACCTTGCTGTCACGTCCCGGAGTAGTTGCGGTGGGGGAGATCGGTCTGGATTATCATTATGACTTCAGTCCCCGTGAGGCGCAGCGGCAGGTCTTTGCCCTGTTTTTGGAGTTGGCGGTTGAGCTGCGTTTGCCGGTGGTTATTCACTGCCGCGAGGCATTTGAAGACTGCTATGCGCTGGTTCAACGTCATCTGCCCGGTGAGACGCCATTTGTATTGCACAGCTTCACTGGTACACCGGAGGAATGCCGACTTTGGCAGGAGCTGGGTGCGTATATTTCAGTCAATGGCATGGTGACTTTCACCAAGGCCGACAATATCCGGGCCTTTTTGCCTGTGGTGCAACCGGAAAGGTTGCTGCTGGAGACTGACTCGCCCTATTTGGCTCCGGTGCCCTACCGCGGCCGGCCCAACTGCCCTGCATATTTGCCTGCAGTCGCCCAACGCGTGGCCCAGGAACTGGGCCTGGAATTGTCCGCGTTGGCTGAATTGACCACCGGGAATGCCCACCGATTTTTTGCCCTCGCTTGAGATATTGCCGGAATCAGCATTATATTAAAGATTTTTACGTGCCTGCAGTTGTGCTGGCTTCCCGGGCAGTGTTTTCTGCCGATTAATTTCTTCCTCCGGTTCTGATTAGTGTATAGGCATTTTGCAGAGGTGAAAAAATGAAAGTAGTATTGGCTTATTCCGGTGGTCTGGACACGTCCTGCATACTTACCTGGCTGCAGGAAAAATACCAGGCTGAAGTGATTACTTTTTGTGCCAATGTCGGTCAGGATGAGGAGCTTGATGGCCTGCATGAGAAGGCCAAGGCCTGCGGTGCGGTCAAATCTTACATTGAAGACCTCACGGAAGAATTCGCCCGCGATTTTATTTTCCCGATGTTCCAGGCCAATGCGATTTACGAGAATATGTACTTGCTGGGCACTTCGATTGCCCGTCCTTTGATTGCCAAGCGTCTGGTTGAGATTGCTAAGGCTGAAAATGCCGAGTTTATCTGCCATGGCGCCACCGGCAAAGGCAATGACCAGGTCCGCTTCGAACTGACTGCTTATGCTTTGCAGCCCGACATCAAGATCATCGCTCCCTGGCGCAGTCCGGACTGGACTTTCAAATCCCGCACCGATCTGATCAATTACGCCAAACAGCGTCAGATTCCCATCACAGTGTCTGCAGCAAAACCGTATTCCATGGACCGCAATCTGCTGCATATCAGCTTTGAGGGCGGGGTTTTGGAAGACCCCTGGCTGGAATCACCGATTGAGACTCATGTGCTGTCAGTGCCGGTGGAGCAGGCACCTGACCAGAGCGAGTATGTGGTGATTGGTTTTGAGAAGGGCATCCCGGTCAGTGTCAACGGTGTGGTGCTTAGCCCGGCCAAGCTGATGCGGGAACTGAACCGCCTGGGCGGCAAGCATGCGGTTGGCCGTATTGACATTGTGGAGACACGTTTCACGGGTATGAAAGACCGCGGCATCTACGAGACTCCTGGCGGGACCATCTTGTTCAACGCTCACCGGGCCCTGGAATCGATCTGCATGGACCGCGAAGTGATGAGCATACGGGATCAGCTGATTCCGCAGTACTCGAATATGGTTTACAATGGCTTCTGGTTCTCGCCCGAACGCGAGTTCCTGCAGGCAGCGATCACCGAGAGCCAGAAGAACGTCACCGGTGAGGTGCGTCTCAAGCTCTATAAGGGCAACTGCTTTATCGTTGGTCGTCGTTCCCCGTACACCCTGTATGATCCCGAGGTGGTGACATTCGAGAGGGACGACGTGTACAACCAGGCCGATGCGACCGGCTTCATCAAGCTCAATGCACTGCGTCTGCGCATTGGTGCCAAGGCCCGCAAACCCGAGGCCTGAGGTGCCATGCTGCTGCAGATCTTGAAATGCAAGCTCCACCAGGCTGAATTAACGGCCTGTGAGCTTAATTACCAGGGCAGTCTGTCCATCGACCGCGATTTGCTTGACTTGGCGGGCATACTGCCTTATGAGAAAATTCTGGTAGTCAATCAGAATAACGCTCAGCGCCTGGAGACTTATGCCATTGAGGCACCGCGTGGCAGCCGCGAGTTCTGTTTGAACGGCGCGGCGGCCCGTCTCGGCCAGCCTGGCGATCTGGTGACCATTATGGCTTTCGCCAGCATGACTGCAGAGGAGGCCGCAGGCTATTCTCCGCGAGTGGTAGTGCTCTCGGACGGGAACCGCACAGCCACAGTACTGTGAACCGAATTTTTCTGGTGAGCAATGAAGACATACAATCTGGGGATTATCGGCTTCGGGACGGTCGGAGCCGGGGTAGTGGCGACGATTCAGAAGAATGGCGAGTTGCTGGCCAGGCGCACTGGCGTGCAGCTCGTCATCACCAAGGTTGCTGATTTGGATATCGTCAGTGACCGCGGGGTGACTCTGGCACCGGGGGTGCTTGGCACCGATGCGATGGCCCTGATTGAGTCGCCGGAAGTAGATGTAGTGGTGGAGTTGGTGGGCGGGACTACCGTGGCCCGGAAATTCATTACCGAGGCACTGAAGCGTGGCAAACCGGTGGTGACCGCCAATAAGGCTTTGCTGGCGACATACGGCGAGGAGCTCTTTACGCTGGCTCGGAAGCACAATACCGAGATTTATTTCGAGGCCAGTGTGGGGGGCGGCATTCCCTGCATCAAGGCTTTGCGGGAAGGCCTGGTCGCCAACCGCTGTCAGATGATTTACGGTATTTTGAATGGTACTTGTAACTACATATTGACCAGAATGGAGCAGGAGCAGGCGGATTTTGCGGCGGTTTTGCAGAGCGCCACAGAGGCCGGTTATGCCGAGGCCAATCCTTCCATGGACGTGGATGGCTACGACACTGCCCACAAGACTGCTATTTTAGCCAGTCTGGTCTACGGCAAGTGGTTCAAGGTTGATGATGTCGAGGTGCAGGGCATCCGGCAAGTGACTTTGAAAGACATCGATTACGCTGCCCATCTCGGATACCGCATTAAACTGCTGGCGGTCATCAAGGAAAGTGGCGGACGCATCCAGCTGGGGGTACATCCGTCACTGATTCCGGGCGAGTCACAACTGGGGCATGTGAATGGGGTGTACAATGCGGTTTGGGTCCGCGGCGATGTGTCCGGGACTACGATGTATTACGGTCGCGGAGCAGGACGCGACGCGACCTCCAGCGCAGTGGTTGCGGATATCATGGATATTGCCCTGAACCATCTGCATGGCTGTCCAAACCGGGTATCGGCTTTCCCAACCTATCCCGAGTACCAGGGGTTGATGTACAGTGATGAGGTGGTCTCGCGCTATTATCTGCGTTTGCAGGTCGCGGACCGTCCCGGGGTGCTGGCTCGGATCAGCGGTATTCTGGGTCGTTATCAGATTAGCATTGCCAGTGTGACCCAGCATGAAGTCAAGCTTCCGGCGGTGCCGATGGTGATTCTGACTCATCAGGCGCGTGAAGCCGATATGAAGCAGGCGATCTCAGAGATCAGCCGCGAGGACTGTGTGGTGCAGGAACCAGTGCTGTTCCATATTGAGGACCTGGTGGCAGATTGAACAGCTCCTTGCTTCTCAGTGCGGCGCCAGCAGGGTGAATGGTTCCCAGGGAAGATTGCGCAGGATGGCGAACAGCAGCAGCACTGCAATCAGGCTGAAATAGAATGGTGCCTTGGTAATCAGACGGCGTTGCAGCAGGCACAGTGCCAGAGTAAGGCACATTGGCAGGAACAGCGCATTGGCAGCCAGCGAGGCGCGCCAGTCCAGGTGCAGCAGTGCATAAAGAGCCCGGGTATTGCCGCAGCCTGGGCAGTACAGCCCGGTGAGCTGGTGAAAGAAGCAGCGCGGGAACCAGTCCGGCTGCTGAGACGGATCATGGAAATAGAGAAAAACCAGCAGTCCGGTGCCCGTCAGAATCAGTATCAAGACCAGCAGCAGGCAGCGTAATTTTTTGGTGGACACGTTGATGTTCCGGCAAGATTTTGGTTGCAGACAAGAAAAATAATATATATCTTTGGCACTGTGACGGCAAGTGCTTTCCGTCTTGGTGCGGCAGCAAAGAGGAATGATTATGCGCAGCAAAGAGGGAGTCAAACAAGCGGTATTGCAGGAGATTTCTGCCCGTCAGGAGCAACTTCTGGCTGTGGCGGAGAAGCTTTGGCAACAGCCCGAAACCGGCTATCGCGAGGTGCGCAGCGCGGCTTACGCAGCCGAAATACTGCAAACGCTGGGGCTTGAGGTGCGCACTGGGTTGGCTCTGACCGGCTTCCGGGCCGATTGGGACAGCGGACGGCCCGGGCCTACGGTGGCGGTGCTGGGTGAAATGGACGCCTTGCTGCTGCCCTCGCATCCGGCTGCAGACCCCCAGACTGGCGCGGTGCATGCCTGCGGCCATCATGCCCATCTGACTACGATGCTGGGGGTGGCAATGGGGCTGTTGGGGGCAGTCAAGGGTGAAGAATTATCCGGCCGGGTGGCTTTTGTGGGTACCCCGGCGGAGGAAGGCATTGAACTGGATTATCGCCTGGGATTGTTGCGTTCGGGGAAGATTCAGGCTATTATGGGCAAGGCGGCGTTAATCCGCGAGGGTGTGTTTTCCGACATCGACATCGCGCTGATGAATCATGTCGGCGAATATCCGTTTTGCGTGGCTGATTTCAATGGCACTATCAAGAAGAAGATCATATTTCGGGGCCGGAGCTGTCATGCCTCCACGCCACACAAGGGCATCAATGCCCTGAATGCGGTCAATCTGGCTTTGCATGCAGTGGCGCTGTTGCGGGAAAGTTACGGCAACGACGACCGTATCCGGATGCACGGGATTATTTCTCACGGCGGCGATGCGGTGAATATCGTGCCTGACCATGTTACCCTGGAGTATCAGTTGCGGGCCGATACCTTGCCCAAGCTCCGCTCCTTGAATGCCCGGTTTGATCGGGCGATGGTGCATTGCGCTTTGGCACTGGACGCGCAGGTGGAGATTACCAGCCTGCCCACCGCGATGCCGTTGCGCAACGATGATGAGCTGGCCCGAATGTTTGCAGCTGCGGTGGCGGAGGTGGTGCCGGGAACAGAGGTGCAGGTCAAGCAGAGTTTTAATCCTGGCTGTACGGACATGGGTGACTTAAGTCAGATAATGCCGGTGCTGCACGGTGGTGTTCCCGGTGCAGGGGCCTGGCATTCGATTGATTTCGCCATCCATGATCCCGGCTTGGCGATTATCGCCAACGCGCAGGTGTTGGCTTTGATGCTGGTGGAATTGCTCTACGGTGACGCCAGCTGCGGGCGGGCGGTTGCGGCCGGCAAAAGCTCTTGTCTGCCCTTGGCGGATTATCTGGCTCAGGTAGACTCGTTGGGCGAAGTAGTGCATTCAGAGGATTGCAAGCGCCTTTAAGGCGGTTGCTCCGGTTAGAAACATTTAGTTAAAGGAACCATGATGAAAGCGAGCCCGGATTGTTTTGCGATTTGTGAGGTCCGTCTGTATGATGGCACCGGCAACCCGCCAGTGCCGGCCGATGTGGTGGTCAAGGATGGCCGGATTGCGGCAGTTGAGCCGCCGCGGAAACTTAATCTTACAGGTACAGAGAAGATTTCCGGTTCCGGTTTGTCGCTTGCGCCCGGTTTTGTGGATGTGCACAGTCATTCTGACCGCAGCCTGATCAAGGCCCCGGGGGCAGATAGCAAGATTACCCAGGGAATCACCACCGAAGTGGTCGGCAACTGCGGCTCCTCAGCATTCTGGACTAAACCGGAAGATATCCATGAGACCCTGACTGAGACCGGACTCAAGGGCCACTGGAAAGACCTGCAAACCTACGCCGCCGCGGTAGAGGAGGCTCATCCGGCAGTCAATGTCGGTGCTCTCTGCGGGCATAACACCTTGCGGGAACTGGTCACAGGCAACGTTGACCGGGCTCTAACCAGCAGCGAAATGCAGCAGATGAAAGAGCTGTTGCGGGAGTCCCTGGAACAAGGTGCGCTGGGGTTTTCCAGCGGGCTGATTTATTTCCCCGGCAAGTATTCCGATACTGATGAAGTCAAAGAACTCGCCTCAGTGTTGCGGGGCAGCAGCAAGCCCTATGTCACACACATGCGTTCTGAAGGCAATCAGGTGCTTGAGGCCCTGGAGGAGGCATTTGAGATTGCCCGCAGCGGTTCCGGCAAACTGCAGGTCAGCCATATCAAGGCTACGGGACCGAATAACTGGGGTAAAGCCAAAACTATGGCGGCCCGGATTGAGGAGGAGCAGCGCAATGGCCTGCAGATCAAGGCAGACCGCTATCCCTATATCTTCTCGCACACCAGCCTGCTGGTGTCGGTGCCGGAGCCTTTTAACCGTATTGACGGCTTGACTCTGCAGAAGCAGCTGCAGTCTTCACCGGAACGCCGGGAGGAACTGCTGCAGACCATGATCAAAAAGGGCTGCATTCGTGGCGACTGGGACAATGTGATTTGCATGAACAATGATCCGCAGTACCGGCATTTCTACGGCAAGCCGATTGAGACGGTTGCAGAGGCGCTGGGTTTGAGTGTGGCCGAGCTGTATGTGAAATTCCTGACTGATTATCCCCGTGGCGGCTCTGCGGCCTACAAGACCATGCTGGAGGAGAATCTGCACTTCTTCCTGTCCCATGACTGGTGTACGCCCGGTACTGATGCGAGCGCCATACCTATGGACGGTTCAATGGGCCTCTGCCATCCGCGCGGCTTCGGTACTTTCCCGGCGTTCTATCAAATCGCCAAAAAATATGCTCCGGTGGAGAGTGTGATTCGCCGGATGACCAGCGATCCCGCCCGGTTCTTCAATATTTTCGACCGCGGCTTGGTGAAAGCTGGTCTGGCGGCCGATCTGGTTCTGTTTGATGAGGAGACGCTCTCCGGTCAGGCAACTCTGGATAATCCCACCGCTTTGTCGCAGGGTATCGCCAAGGTTTTTGTCAATGGCCATCTGGCATATTCTGCGGAAGAACCCTCTTGGCGCTCCTATCACGGGAAATTCCTGAAAGTCAAAAACTAATCCAGGCTGTCGCTTAATCTCTATACGCGGGGTTGCCTCTGGAAAGACAACAGAAATTTTCCGTTTTGCGGTGCAGTTGCATTTAGACCTCTGCCGAGGTATATTATGGCAGTCGCCGGGGCAGCTACTGCTGCTGGCGGCTATAGTTTCGGGGTGCTTCGAACTGTTTATCGAGGCTGAGAATATACCCGTTGACCTGATCCGGTTAATGCCGGCGTAGGAAAAACTGATGCCAGAGCTAAGAATACGATATTTCCAATGCCAGCGTCGTTTTCCTGCGGTTCACAGTGGGGCACAGACCCCGGGAGCAGCAGTGACTTACGGAGCTGGCGTTTTGCGTTATACAGACCCGGTACGTCTCTGTAAAGTCCACTGTTTCCTCCCGGGGGCAGGCCCTGAGCAACAGCAAGGAGTGACTGCAGTATGTCTACAGAGAACATTATTACCCGGGCCATTATTGAGCGTTTCAGTCGCAAGTTGACCGATAATCTCCAGCTTGATGTGGCGCTGGTAGGCGGTGGCCCATCGGCACTGGTTGCGGCCGCAGAGCTGGCCTGCCGCGGGTACAAGGTCGCGATTTTTGAGAAAAGCCTGGCTCCCGGAGGCGGTGTCTGGGGCGGCGGGATGCTGTTTAACGAAGTAGTGGTGCAGGACAACGCCTTGGCCATCCTGGATGATTTCAAAATCCGCCATTACCCGGTGCCTGCCGGCGAGGGATATCACACGGTTGATGCAGTGGAAATGGCTGCCGGGTTGATTTTCGGAGCCCTGCAGGCCGGTGCGACCGTATTTAATGCGATTGCGGTCGAAGATATTGTATTCCAGGATGGCCGGGTCAGGGGCCTGGTGATCAACTGGCAGTCGGTGCGCAAGCTGGGGATGCCGGTCGATCCTCTGACTGTGATTGCGCGGGCAGTGGTTGATGCCACTGGTCATCCCTGCGAGATCATCCGCACCGCCACCGCCAAGGCACAGGTGCGCCTGGCAACAGAGACCGGCGCAGTAATGGGTGAGCGTCCGATGTGGGTTGACAATGGCGAGCAGGACACTGTGGCGTCAACGGCGGAATATTACCCTGGGCTCTATGCCTGCGGGATGAGCGCGACCAATGTTACAGGAGGATACCGCATGGGGCCGATCTTTGGCGGGATGCTGTTGTCCGGACGCAAATTGGCCGAGCTGATCGACCGGAACCTACGAGGGAGCTAATCCTGGTGTTCTTGGCCTGCTCTGATTGGATGCATTGCAACCGGGAAGAGCAGGAAAACTGTAGGTTGCCTGGCTGGCGGTGCGAGGTTTCCTCCCGGAGGTCGCGCTGAATGCGTACTCCGGGAGGATTTCAGGCACCCGCCTCCGGCAGGATATGATGCCACAGGCGGGCGCCGCATCCGAGTTACAGGAAGACGCGTTTCAGGTGCCGGTCGAAAATATTCTCGCTTACATTCTGGCGGATGACCGGTTCGAATTCTTCCAGTGCCTGGGTGTAACGCTCACCCATTTCGGCGGCGATACGGAAAGCCACATGCAGCATCTGCCGGAAATGCAGGTTGTATTCCGGGTTGTCCTGGTCGTGACGGAGGGTGGCGCAGAATTTCTCTGACGACCATTTTGCGACTGCCGCGGGAGTGGGGAGTTTTTTGGTATCAATATCAATTACCGTGGCATAAGGTTTGCAGAGCTCATCGAAGCGCACCAGAGCCTGACGATAGATGTCCTTGGCCAGTTTCAGACCTTCGCCGCCGGCGGCAGCCAGACCGATAATCTCCTCCAGCCAGGTGGTTCCGGCTGTTTTCAGGTGCAGGCCGGCATCTTGTTCATGGATAGCCCGGTTGATGATGGGGTAGAGGGAGAATTTATCGCTGCCGGAATGCACGCTGAGCTTGAGGTTCTTGGGCAGTCCGAAGTTCTCAACAGCGAAGCGAATCACTGCCAGGTCAGCCTGAAATTCAGCGGCGAACTGCTTGAGGTTGCCGACGTAATCCACGCCTTTATTGAAACGCCCGGTGAATTTCGGAGCGATGGTCTGGGCCGGGATGCCTTCGTCAGCAATAGCTGCCAGGATGAAAAGCATGTCGACAGGAGTCTGGGGCAGATCAGTCTCATCCATTGATACTTCGGCAATGAAATTGCCTTCGCCTTTGCCGGCCAGGATATGCCGGTAGAGTTTGCCGGCTTCCTGCACCGCCAGCAGATATTTGCCGGCGATGGCTTGGGCTTCTTTTTCACTGACCGTGATGGGCTTTTTCAGCCCCGGAATCTCGATTTTCTTGCCGATGAAAGCGGAGTGTTTGCGCAGGAATGACTTGATGCTTGCGGCACTGGCAGGTTTGCCGCTGAAGTCCGCCACATCAAGGGTGAAAAAATCGCAGGCCTGCATAAACAGATCGACGTTTTTGAGGCTGATATGGTCGGCATCAATGTGGTATTCGCCAGTGAAAGAGAAAGCCTTGATGGCGCTTTCGACTTCTGTTCTGACGTCATCCGGGCGAGTGCCGATAATGCTGTGCTCACGATAGGACTTGTTCCAGACCGGGGCCACGGCCACACCCTGGGCTCGGGCCGAGATAATCGCGCTGAGCTGGGCTCGGGCCTGATGCCCGAAACGATCGCCGACGCCCATGCTGTATTTTGCCAGTTCCATTGTCTTTTTTCTCCTTATCTGGGGCTGTTTGAAGCCTGGAGCGGTATTGCTCCGGGCGGGTGAATATACTCGTGCAGGGGGGGACTTGACTCTCTGCGCTTGCTTGCATCAGGCAGTGACTTTGGTTTTACCAGCCTCCAGCTTCAGGCACAAGTCTGCCCGGGCGGCCAGATTCAGGTCGTGGGTGACCATAATGATGGTCTTCTCGCGGTTGCGGTGCAGGTCCTGCAGAATGGCCATGATTTCTGCTGCGGCGGTGGCATCCAGGTTCCCGGTGGGTTCGTCAGCCAGGATAATCTCCGGGTCGTTGATCAGGGCGCGGGCGATGGCTACACGCTGCTGTTCTCCGCCCGAGAGCTCGCGGGGGCGGTGATGCAGCCGCGAGCCCAGGCCGAATTTTGTCAGCAGTTCCTGTCCCCGCTGCCAGGCATGGGGCCGGTTATTCCCGTAGAATAGCGCGGGCAGGACTGCATTTTCCCAGGCCGAGAGTTCCGGGAACAGATGGTACGACTGGAAGATGAAGCCAATCTTGTAACGCCGGATGGCAGTGAGTTTGCGGGAGGACAGGCGCAGGAAGTTCTCGCCCTGGAAGAGCAGTGCGCCGCTGCTGGGCTTGTCCAGCCCGCCCAGAAGATGGAGCAGGGTGGTCTTGCCGGAACCGGAGCGTCCGACCAGCGAGACCCAGCGCCCTCTGGGGATGGTGAGGTTCAGGTTCTGCAGGACTTTGATTTCACCGCCGCCGAGCTTGAAATTCTTGCAGAGGTTCTCCAGCTGATATAATACATCGCTTGAGCCGGGCATTTAGTTTTCCTCCTGCAGTGCTTTGGCCGGCTGCATTGCCGCAGCATAGACCGCGGGCACCAGCGCGGCCAGGATGCATATCCCCAGTGACAAACTGATGATCAGGAGCAGGTCTGTGGTGGTGGTTAAAGCCGGGATTCTGGTCAGGTGATACAGTTCCGGGGGGAAGACCTCGTGTCCCATCAGGAAGCTCAGGAGGTCGGCGATCTGGTTGCGGCAGGCCATGACGGTCAGACCAAGTGCGACTCCGAGGCTGGTTCCGATTATGCCGATGATTGCGCCCTGGAAGAGAAATATTCTGGCGATGCAGAACGGTGACATGCCCACGGCCTTCATCACTCCGATTTCCCGGGTTTTCTGGACGACAACGGTGATCAGGGTGGCGGCGATGCTGAAAGAAGCCACCAATACGATGAAAGTCATCAGGAAAGTCATCAGGTTTTTTTCGACTTTGAGAGTGCCGAAGAGCAGCTCATTCTTCTCCTGCCAGGTGATGAAATTGAAGAACGGGAATTCGGTTTTCAGTTTCTGCGTGAGGTTGTCCATGGCCAGTGGATCGGGCACTGCGACCTGGATGCTGGTGGCGCTGCCCCAACTCTGCCCGAAGATTTCTGCGGCTTGGTCGAGATGCATGATGATGACGTTGTCATCATAATCTGCGACGCCCATGGAGTAATATCCTACCACCTTGACTTCCTCAGGGAGATAGAATTCGTCGGGCTCGCTGATCTTCACGCTGCCATCGTCCTGCCAGTGGATATTCTCAGTCAGGCGGGCAGGGGAATGGATAAGCACGCTGTCGCCGATGCGCAGGTCCAGCATTTCTGCCAGGCGGGTGCCAATCACGATCTGTTTTTCCTTCAGGATCAGTCCCGGAGTCAGATAATTGCGCTGGATGGAAGTGACCTCCTTTTCCAGTTCCGGGATGATGCCGCGAACTACCTTGGGGAGAATCTGGTTTCTGCTCTGCAGCAGTGCGGAGCCCTCAATGACCGGGGCACTTTTCACCCCATGGTGTTCGAGTTTCTCAATGATCTCCAAAGGTTTCCGGAACGTGCTTTCC
Source organism: Lentisphaerota bacterium (assembly GCA_012800565.1). Classification (GTDB taxonomy): domain Bacteria; phylum Verrucomicrobiota; class Lentisphaeria; order Oligosphaerales; family Oligosphaeraceae; genus JAAZIZ01. The sequence continues at coordinate 10,379 of JAAZIZ010000270.1, read as the reverse complement.
AGCATGGGGTAGATCACCAAGTGGGCCTGCATGTTCATAATACCATTCCTGATATCACGGTCGAAGCCGGCCATTACCGAGCTGACGATCAGCAGAATGGCCACCCCCAGGGTCGGTCCCAGAATCGACAGCAGGGTGATGATCGAAATGAAAGTGCGTTTAGGGCGTAGATATCGCAGGGCCAGAAAAATATCGGCAGTCAGTTTCATGCGGGGTCTTTCATCGGAAAGCAGGAAATTTTAATACTATAATCTGCTGTGATGGGAATGCAATTGCAGGGAAAATTGCATTCGTGCATTATATTAGGGAATAGTAACAGGCCTGTAGAGCGGCGGGCAGGGTGCGGAGAATTGCATGGGACGTATGAATGAGACAATGAGATTAATGGAACAATGGGAGGTGCGATTTTAGCTTGCCGGTTCCATTGTCCTATTCATACGTCCCATACGTCCCATGCATTGCCACTTTTAGACCTGTTCTACAGAAGATGCACTGCGGTGCTATGGTTTTAGGAGTGCTTATGGTTGTCGGTTGCTTGCCAAGGTGTTATGCCAGAGTATTTTCTGCAGGCAGTCGGGGCCGGAGTTGATTTGGTATCTTGTTGTTCCAGTCAGGGGTTGTAAAGGAGCAGTATGTTTACTTTGTCATTGGGAATTTCGTTGAGTTCGGTGCTGCCGCAGATGAACTGGGAGTATATTGACTGCCTGGCAAAGACACCAATCCGGACCTTCGAGATGAATGCTGCGATGTTCGCTGCCGATTATGATGGAGCGCTGCGCCGGGCTTTCTGCCAGATGCTGCAACAGAGCGGCAAGCGGGTGTTATCATACCATATACCATTTTCGCGTCTCGATGACATATCCGATCCGGATGAAGTCTGGCGGCAACGGGCCCTGTCGCGTTTCCGGGCCCTGCTGCGGGAGGCGGAGTTCTTTCAGGCTGAGATGCTGGTGGTGCATCCCAGCACTGAGCCGGTCAATCAGCAGCGGCGGACAGAGCATGCGGCGCAGCTGCGCCGCAGTCTGCAGGAGCTGGAAGGAGAACTGAAAGCTAAGAAGATGCGCCTGGCTCTGGAGTTCCTGCCTCGACTGTGCATGGGGAACACCCTCGCTGATATGGATATATTCCTGGATGGCATGAGCGATACTTTCGGAGTCTGTCAGGATGTCAATCATCTGATGGGGCAATACCGGGAAATCCCAGCAATGGCCCGGACCTTGAAAGAGAAATTGTTCACCCTGCATATCTCTGATTATGACGGCGTGGACGAACGGCACTGGCTGCCCGGGCAGGGGGTCATTGACTGGCAGGCTTTCGTGGCTGCACTGAAAGATGTCAACTACACCGGCCCTTTCAACTATGAAATCAGAATCAATACTGACTTGGATATCCCAGGAAGACTGCAGGAGATAGTCGACAATTTTTCCTGGATAGAATCGTTACTGTAAGGAAAGGTGGGCAAGATGTCTGCAGTTGCTGCTTATGAGCCGTTTTTTTACTACTCCTGGGAGCATGTCCCGGATGCGTTGCTGGCGAATATCATGGCCGAGTTCAGTTATCATGGGGGCAAAAATCTTGTCTTCAGTCACATATGGGCGACCAGGATACTGAGCGAACCGCAGTTCTCCAGCCGTCTGACGAGGTTGTTGCGCCAGGCTGGCCTGAACATGGGCGAGACGCATGCGCCGCTGGGGCAGGCTTATGACCTGTGCTGCCCCGACCGCGGGCGGCGGGAGTCGCTCTTGGAGGACCACCGGCGCGCCATGGCCTACTCCGCAGATGCCGGTTGCCGGACCTACACGGTGCATATCGGAGCCTACGAAAGTGTGTATTACCAGACCCCGAACGAAGTCCTGCGACCATACGTGCTGGATTCCTTGGAGAAGCTGCTGCCAACCGCTGAAAAGCTGGGCCTGGTGATCGCTTTGGAGAACAGCTACGAACGCTCCAATACACCGGACGAGGCTTGCTTCTATGTGGAGCAGTTCAATTCCCGTTTCCTGGGCTGCTGTTTTGATGTCGGACATGCGCATCTGATGGCACCTGCACCGGGCAAGGAACGCCAGCGCTATTTTTCCGAGATCGATCTGGCTTGGGGCGATTCCCTGGAAGAATACCCCAATGCCCTGGAGCGGATGGCTCCGCATATCGTCACTGTGCATTTGCACGATAATGACGGCTACAGCGATGCGCACGCTCTGCCGGGCGAAGGTACGATTGATTTCCAGGCGCTGCTGCCGCAGCTGTTGCGTTGTCCGCGGCTGTTGTCCTTGCAGACCGAGGTCCGGACCGTCATGGGCAAGACACCGCTGAGTGTGGGCAGGCTGGTGCACTGCTTCCAGGAAATTTTTGCCCGTGCTTTGGCACAATAGTAACGACTCTTAACCATGTTTTTTAGCTTAATTACTTTGTTTTTACATGGAAGAAGATAGCGGACAGACAGATATTTTGGCTGTGAGCAATGCAGTTGCGCCTGCAGTGACTGGGACTTTTCCTGCGGTTTCCGATTTGCTGGCGCAGGCTGAGGTTCTGCGCCATGCCACTTCCTGGGGCAATGCAGATACATACATTTGGCGCGACTGGCAGGGACGCAGATTATTCGTCAAGACTTTCGCCACGCACCCGCTTTGGGCCCGGAAGCTGTTGGGGCGGCGTACGCTGCTGCACGAGTTCAGGACGCTGCAGCAGTTGCAGGCGCTGGGCTTTACAGCTGCCCCGAAAGCTGTGGCGTTGTTGGAGAAAGATACGCTGCTGCTGGAATTACTCCCTGGGCAGCGCCTGGAGAGCCGACGCCATTACCAGGCTGATAACCTGCCCACGCCGGAGTTTTTCCGGCAGTTGCAGGCGCTGCTGCTGCAGCTGCATAGCCTGGGCTTCTGCCACGGTGATTTCCGGCGTGCGAACATCATAGTCTCGGATACCGGCAGCCCCATGCTGGTCGATTGGTCGACCGCAATATTTAACCGTGCTGACTGTTCCTGTTGTCTATGGCGCAGTTGGATGCATCGGGCGTTGCGCAATTCTGATTTGCTCTCTCTGGCCAGCATCGTCGAGTCTTTTTATCCCGAGTTGCTGACTCCGGAGATGCAACACCGGCTGGAAAAACAACCCTGGTATCTGGCCTTGGGGCGATTTCTGCGACAGAAAGTCTATCGCAAGATAATCAAATCCCGCAACCGAATCAGAAACTGACAGAAATAGATGGCAAAAGATTTTCCGGAGGTAACATGAAGCGGTATTTCATCTATATCCTGCTGTTGGTGTTCATCTGTCTGTCATTGCCGGCGTCTGGTACTGCAGTGGACCAGACGGTATCTTCTGGCGGCAGTGTCTTTGTGCTGCCGGTGGAAGGTGCAATAGACAAGGGGATGCTGATGGTCTTCCGGCGGGCCTTTCGGGAAGCCGCGGCACTCGGTCCACGGGCGATCATCCTGGAGATTGATACCCCCGGGGGCGGCTTGAATGAGACCAGGGAAATCATCGACTGGGTCCGGGCCAGCAAAAAGGGCGGCTGTCCGGTGTATGCTTACGTCCGGCAGGATGCCTTGAGTGCGGGAGCGTTGCTGTGCTTGAGCAGCAGCGGGATATATATGTCCGAGTCAGCTATAATCGGCAGTGCGATGCCTATTGTCTTGTCGCCTTTGGGCGGTGGGGTGCAGGAACTCCCGGCGGATGTGAAGGAGAAAATGCTCTCTATGGTACGGGCGATGGTAGTCAGTTTGGCTCAGGAGAATGGTTATCGCGAAGAAGTGGCGGTGGCGATGGTCGATCCGAATCATCCTGGAGTGAAAGACGGTGACGAGGTGGTCTGCCCGCAGGGGCAGTTGTTGAATTTCACCGCCCGGAATGCTACCAAGGTCTCCAGTGCGGATGGGCAGCCGATGCTGGCCAAGGGAATTGTAAGTTCCCTGGAGGAGGTGCTGGAAGCGGTCGGGATGAGTGATGCGCACGTGCAGCGTTTCGAGCAGGAGGGCGCGGATATTCTAGCCCGGCTGATTACCGCTATCGGCCCGCTGCTGCTGGGCTTAGGTATCCTGGCCCTGTGGATTGAATTCAAGACACCAGGTTTCGGGGTGTTCGGTATTACCGGCATAGTACTGCTGCTGATATATTTCTTTGGCCATTATGTGGCTGGCTTGGCTGGGGTGGAGGAAGTGGCCCTGGTACTGCTGGGGATAGTGCTGCTGGCGGTGGAGATATTTCTGATACCGGGCTTCGGAGTGACCGGAGTGGTGGGCATTCTCTGCATCCTTCTGGGAGCCGGCCTGGCGGTAATTCCACAACTGCCGACGGTGACGCCATTGCCAGATGTGGAACCTATATCGGTTTTTAATTATCTGACTGAGGCTATGCGCTCGCTGCTGTTCACCTTGCTCATCTGTTTCGGCGGTATCTGGCTGCTCGGGCGATATCTGCCCAAAAGCAGCTTTTATCAGAAACTGGTGGTAGCCGATGGGCTGGCAGCCGGCGCAGGCTATGACTGCACAGCCGAACAGACCCGGCAATCTCTGCTGGGACAGTGCGGCAGGAGCATGACGGTGCTGCGTCCATCCGGCACAGCGCTGTTCTCGGGCAAGCGTGTCGATGTAGTCGCGGACGGCGAATTCATCGGCAAAGGCTGTGAGGTGGAAGTAATTGCTGTCGACGGTACTGCGGTGGTAGTCAGGGCTAAAGCACTTCCCTCCGAAGATGCATAAGGCTCTCCGTTGCGGCTGTTCGCGTTGGTAATTTTGCCTGTTATGAGCATGAAGCAAGCGACAATCTTTTCCCGGTTCTGGCAACGCCTGCGAAGGTTTGCCAGTGAGCATCGTGCCGATATCCTGTGGTGTTCCATCCTGCTGTTGCTGATTGCCGGTGTCTATGCGCAGACCTTGTGGTTCAAGGAATATATCAGTGATGACGCCGTATACGTCGGCAACACCAGGATGCTGGAATTAACCAGCCGGAATCTGCACTACTGGCTGAGTGGAGATGTGCTGGGCCTGCCGACACCTCTGACGATGTATTCCTTTATGCTTGATTACCTGCTCTGGGGAAAACATCGCTACCTGATGGGGGCGCATCTGCAGAATGTCTGCTGGCATATCCTGGGGGCATGGCTGCTGTACAGCCTGGGGCGCACCCTGCGTTACCGCCGCGGTGACGGCAGTACCTTGCGCCTGCCGCCGGTAATGGCGTTCTTTTTGGCGGCGTTCTGGGCTCTGCATCCGCAGCGGGTTGAGGTGGTGGCCTGGATCAGCGAGCGCAAGGAGCTGTTGAGTTTCGGGCTTGGTATGGGGGCGCTGCTGTTATTCTTGCGCGGTTACCGGCGGGACCGCATGAGCTGGCTTGCAGCAGCGCTGCTGTTGCTGTCGCTGTGGAGTAAGCCGTTGTGGATAACTTTCCCGGCTCTGGCGTTCTTGCTGGCCTGGGTGGAACAGCAGGGACCGCTGCCCTGGCGGCGATTCCGGCTGTTGCTGCCCGGGGTGCTGGCCTGTCTGCTGTATTTTGCCTGGCAGCGCACAATGTTGTTGAGTGTAGCTGCCGGCAGCAGTCTATTGGGTGGTGGTGGAGGAGAGCCAAGCAATGGCTGGCTGCATTTCAGCACCGTGCTCCACAACTACGGGATGTATTTTGCCAAGACTTTCGTGCCGTACGGAATCATTCCCTTGTATCCGTATTTCAATCCCGGATATGATAACCTGTATGCAGCCTTGCTGCTGCTGTTGCTGACTGCTCTGCTGCTGGTCGCAGGCTGGCGTCTGCGGCGCTGCCGGACGGCGCTGTGGCACGTACTGCTGCCGGCGCTGGCTGCTTTCTATGTCGCACTGGTACCTGTGGTGGGGATATTCTTACGAGTCGGCAATACCGATTTTGCTGACCGCTACAGTTACCTGCCGGCGATATTCCTGCTGTTGCCGGCGGCCTTTGTGCTGCAGGCGCTGGTTGAGAAATATATCTGGCGGAGCTGGCAGAAGAAAGTATTGCTGTTGATGGGAGGGCTTATTCTGGCGTTGCTGTTTTGGCGGAGTTATTTTTACGTTCGTGTTTGGTCCAGTGGTGCCCGGGTCACGGTTGCGTCACTCGCTCATCCTCGGCCCAATCTCTGGGCGGTGCAGATCTATGTCTCACTACTGATACAGCGCGAGCAGTTATCTGAGGCGGAAGCAGTCTGTGCAGAGAAGCTTATTGATTATCCGCATTATCCACAATCGTTGCAGATTGCCAATCTGATTTTCCGTAAAGTCCTGGCGGGGACTTTGTACTTTAAACGGGGGCAACCCAGTCTCGGCATGCAGTATTGTCAGGAGGTCTTCTGGCAGTTGCCGTGGCAGTATCTGCAGGTATACTGGAACACCCTGCCGCATGAATTCATTCTTCTGGCGGCGCAGTACCAGATTAGCCTGGGCAATGATGAAATGGCGGCAGAGCTGTTCACCCGCGGAGCACATCTGTTGCAGAACGATAGGCCCGATGTCAGCGAGTGCTATTACGGTCAGGCGGCGCTGTTACGTAAAAATTATCCCCTGGCGCTGTTTCATTTCCGGAATTCTCTGCGTGATAATGCCGGTAATCCCGGTGTCCGCCGCCTGTTGTCTATAACGGAGCAGAAAATGCGTTCCCAGGGTCTGCACCCGCAGTAGGCTTCCCTCTCCCCGTATTCGTCAGGTGCCGGGGAGAGGTGACGCGGCAGCGGAGTTATTCCCAGGCCATATTGCCCAGGAATCCCTGAGCGAAGAATACCGGCTGATAGCCCTGCTCACTTACCAGCCTGGCGGCAAGCGCCAGGCGGTCATTATGGTCGGGCAGGAAATTATCGTAATAGGGGAAGGAATATTGTTCATGGGAAGCCAGCCCGATGGTATCCGATTGGCAATCCGGGCTGAAGAAAGGCTGCAGCAGAGCCGGGATTTCCTGCTGGCTGAAGAGATTGCAGACGCACTGATCTTTGGACCAGCAGAGATTATGCTTGAAGTCATAGAGATTGACCTGCGTGCGCAGATACAGCCCGGTGTCAGTGTCTTGAAAATAGCCGACATCCGCGAAAGTCTCCGCGGTTGGTTTTTCTCCCACATAGGTCAGGGAGTTGATAAAGCTGCCGGAGAGCACCCGGACACCGCGCTCGGTGAGGACCTTAAAGTTATCGGGGGGGACCATGCCCCAATGGATCACGATCGGCTCAATAAAGCTCTCGCTGCCGGCGAAACGCTGGATTTCGCTCTTGACCAGGTCGTAGTCGGCGGCCAGTTTAGCGGCGGTGGCGTGCTGGTATGGCCGGTCGGGGAATTCTGCTTCGGCATGGAAAGATAGCCGCAGCCAGTCGGAATGGTCCTGGAATTCTGAGCGGTACCGTTCCGGGAAATCCTTGAGGGTGAAATTGGTGCGGCAGTTCCGGTAGAAGATGTTCAGGGTGAACTTAGTGCCGAACTGACGGTTGATGTCCTTGAGGCAGCGCAGATAAAAATGTTCAAACAGAGACTTGGGCTGTTGTTTGGCTATGTCATCCAGGAAAAAGATATTGTCATCAATAAAGAAGTTATATCGTTTATAGGATTGCTTGTCCCAGACCACGCGGATATTCAGCTGTCGTTCACCGTAATTGTCGCGGGCAGAGACCCGTAAATCATTGAATTTGGCCGTCAATTTGATAGGACAGCTGAAGACCTTGCCGCGACGCTGCGTCGGCAGGCCGTTAACGGTGACTTCGGCCCGGGGGTCGGCGAGGCCCTGTACTTTCAGGGTCAGTCCCGAAGCATCTTCCTGCCCATAACGGTGATTAACGATGGTGCCGTGTCGCAGATCAAACAATTCCAACATAATGGTGCTCCTGGTTGTGAATTAAAGAGAATCCGGAAAAGGGTTGCCGTAGCTTAATGACTCAGCCGGCTCTGGCAATAGCGGGGACAGGTGCAGACAGTCAGACAGCACCTCGGGCCAGGAAGATTTCCCGTACCGTTTTAAGCAGTATAACTGCATCCAAGGCGAAGCAGCGTTGCTCAATGTACTGCAGGTCAAGGCGTACGCGTTGTGGGTAAGTCAAGGTGGAACGGCCGGACACCTGCCAGAGTCCGGTGAGCCCCGGGCGGATGCTCTGCAGTTTCTGGTAGTCTGGGCCGTAGCGGGCGATTTCGCTGCGGACGATCGGACGAGGTCCGACCCAGGCCATGTGGCCGCAAAGGATATTCCAGAGCTGGGGCAATTCGTCCAAACTGCTGCGGCGCAACAGCCGCCCAAATGCAGTCACCCGGGGATCACATGGGATTTTGCCGCGTTGCTCCCATTGCTGCTGCAGGTTCGGGTGGGTGGCCAGCATTTCCGGCAGTTCGGCTGCAGCATTGGTGCGCATAGTGCGGAATTTCAGGATAGGAAAAGGCTGACCGTCTTTTCCGAGTCGTTCCGAGATATGCAAGACCGGGCCGCGGCTGCTGAGCTTGACTGCCAAGGCCAGCAGTGCCAGCAGGGGCAGACAGACCAGGATTGCCAAGGCGGCCATGAATCGTCCGAGCAGCAGAGCGCTGCTTTCGCCCAGGGGGGAGTATGCCATGCTCTACCTCCGCAGAAGTGCAGCGGCCTGCCGTGGTCCGGGGCTTGGAGGAGGTTGGCGGCCGGTCACAAATGGGTGAAGAGATTAGCCGTCCAGGCAGTGTTGTTTTGGCGGTCCTCCTGGAGTTCTTGCCAAATCTGCTTGACTTGTGCGGGGGCGTAGTTGCGCCAGATGAAATCAGCCCGGAAAGATTGTGCACCACGCTGCTGCAATTCTGCCAGTTTCCCGCTGAGATTGAACGGCTGTTCGTTAATATAAACGCTCTGACAGTTGTTATTGATGGCCAGCAAACGCTCATTTTTGCGGGAAAGGAGAGTCATTTCAGTAAAATTGCAGTTTTTTTTGCCGGGACAGAGTCCCAGTTGGCTGGCATTGGCGCAGACTGCGGAGATGGCCAGAGGCAGATCAGAGTAGGCTGGGATTTGCAGGCGGTCAGGCAGTTTGGCCAGCAGCGCGGACCAATTTTCCAGGGTATCGTCCGGGCTCAGAGTCAAACGTTGCAATCCCAGTTCCAGACAGGCCCGGGCTGCGGCATGGTTGCAGATGTAGAGCGGCCAGTCAGCAGTGATCCAGGCATTGCCCGGGTTGGCTCCAGCCTGCGCAAGCATCTCAATGCTGCCGAGGTTGCTGATCTGCCAGCGCCGCCAGCCATTGGCGAATAGCTTGCGGACCAGTGCCGGCCAGTCACGTTTCTGGAGCGGACGGGTGATGGCAGGCAAGGCGATACAGAGGCGGTTGCGCCCGACTTTCTGCTCCAGCGCGGCTAAGGCTTCCGGCAGGTCTTCCTCCGGGATTCGGCTCAGGTCAAGAATTACCTCCTGGAGTTTCTGCCAGTCCTGGTCAGTGAACAGATTCAGGAAGAAAGGCTGGTCAATTTTCACCGTCCAGGAGGGTATTTCCGGGCTGGCCGGCATGGTCTCGGGCTGCCAGAGTTGCAGTTGGCGGCAGGCCTCGCGCACGGTATTTTGACATTCCCGGGCCAGCAGTTCGCTGGCTGCGGCGACAGCCATTCGGCGCAGCTCATTCAAGGTCGCGGTTGGCACGAACAGCTCTTCCGGGTTGTCCAGGCGCAAGTCAGCCAGTATGAAAGGAGTGTCTCCCAGTTTGGCAAAACACTGTCGGGCGGTTTCGGCCAGCAGTTCCGGCTTTCTGGCTACTGTGAGCGCTTCATTCAGGGGGAAGGTGCATTGACATTGGGGCAGTTCCCGGGTTGCAGTATTGAGCTGGCTGATGACCGTGAGCTCATGCCTGCGGATTTGCAGCAGGAAGAACAATTGATGCCGGTACCGGGTCAGGGCAGGGCGTACGCTGGGCCAGCGGTAGGCGCGTTTTGCTGCCTGTGAGGATGAGCAGTAGATTTCCTGCCCTGGTTTTAGGGTCGGATGGCTGTCGGGCAGCGGCACCTCAATGACTTGATTGGGTTCAGCCACAAAAACCAAGCGGGAATCTTCGTTGTTGCCCTGCGGGAAGACGCGGATTTCCTCCACTGCAAAGCCGTAGGGTTTTTCCCGGTCGGGCAGTTCCAGCTGCAGGCCGTCGTGTTTTTCCAGGGTCTGGTTCTGGAGCAGGAAGCGCAGTTTGTCAGGCTGTCCGGGGATTATTGCCTGGACTGTGCCGATGGCTGCGCCGCGGTGTCCGACAGTCTGGCAGTCAGTCACTCCGGCGGCGTTCGGAGTCTGCAGGAATAATTTGCTCCAGGGCCGTGAGAAGATGCTTTTCAGATGCCTTTCGCATTCCTCCCGTTCTCCGGCCGCAAATGATTTATCCAGGAGCTTGCGGTAATAGTTGGTTACTGCGGCCACATAGAGGGGACTCTTCTTGCGTCCCTCAATCTTCAGCGAAGCCAGACCGGCTT
>JAAZIZ010000269.1 GCA_012800565.1 Lentisphaerota bacterium | reverse complement strand
GCCAGCTCTTCCCCTCCAACAGCGCAGCCATTGAGCCGCTGGCCAGAGAACTGACCATTAACGGCGTCACGGGAAAATTCCGCCTGGCGGAAGCCGAAGTGCCAGTGTTCAGCGAAAAGAAACTGGGCTCAGGCCGGGCCATCCTGGCCAATCTGATGCTGGGCGGATACCAGAACATCAACCTCGGCGGTGGAGGCGAAGTCGCTTTGGTGACCTCCGGTGTGGAACAATTCTGCCTGAACCTGCGCCACATCTTCAGCAACCTGCTGCAGGAATGCGGTGTGACCCCGATGTGCCGCATCACCACCCTGAACGGCGAACTCTACCCCTGTATGACTATCCTGCGCCAGGACGGCCCCAACTACGTCTTCGGACTGCTCCAGACCAGTTACCAGGGTACAGAATTCAAGTTTGACAAATTTACCGAAGTCAAGGTGGAGCTGCCCTGTTCCGGGTACATCTACTCGGTACGGGAAAGCAAGTATATCGGCCAGGGCAATTCTTTCACCTGCAAAGTCGTGGACGGCTGGAGCCAGCTCTACAGCATTATGCCCACTCAGCCCACCGATTTGCAGTTGGAGCTGCCAGCCTCGCTGCAACGCGGCGCAGTGTTGTCGGGCGAATATGTCCTCAACCACGGCAGCGGACCGCTGGTCTTCCACCTGGAGCTGCTTGATGCCAAGGCGAAGCCAGTGCGCCTCTTCAGCCGGAATATGCGCAGCAGCGACAATCGCGGCAATTTCAGCGGACAGATTGCCTGGAATGCCGAACCTGGCACCTGGACCGTGCAGCTCACCAACGTCAATACCGGCTTGAAAGCAGAAAAAACTTTCATCGTGGAATAAACCGCAATATGACTTTTTTGCCCGGGCTGTATGATATCCATGCGCACCTGGCCGACACCCGCCTGCAGGAACACCGCGACAGCATCCTGAAAGAATGCCAGAATAACCTGCAAGGCGTGCTGGCCAATGCCGCGCATATCTCGGAATGGCCGGAAATAATCCGCATGGCCAGACAACCCGGCATCTACGGCGCTCTGGGATGCCATCCGTTCTTTTGCCGCGAATGGCAGGAAAATACACTGTCGGAACTGGAACAGAGCATCAGAACTGCACGCGCCAACGGCAGTAAAATCATCGCCTGCGGCGAAATAGGACTGGATTTCTGGAACGGCCGGGAGGACGCCGGGCTGCAACGGCAAATCTTCAGCCAGCAGCTGCTGCTGGCCCGGGAACTCTCCCTGCCCGTGATCCTGCATAACCGCAAGGCCTGGCCAGACTTCTTCGCCCTGCTCCGGGAGCTGCGCTTCGACACCCTGCCGGGTGTCTGCCATCATTTCAATGCCAGCCGGGAAATCGCCCGGCAAGCTCTGGACTGCGGTCTGTTCCTCTCTTTCTGCGGACCGCTGACCTACCCGGAAGCCCGCAAGCTGCATGACCTGGCCCGCTATGTACCCTTGGACCGGCTGCTGCTCGAAACTGACTGCCCCGACCTGCCGCCGCAAAGCAAACGCGGCAGCCTGAGCACTCCGCAGGATGTCGCGGAAACGACTGTCTTCCTGGCCCGGCTGCGCGGTTGCACCCCAGAATTGCTTGCCGCCCAGCAAGCCCGCAACTGGCAGACATTGTTCCCGGATTGCTGATGCCGCCGGTGCCCCACATCCGCCTTCCTTGCGGCTGGCGATCCACGCTCGGAGCGCCAGGCACAGAGGATTCTGCTGCCGCCCGCGTTGCTTTTCAGTCCTGCCAGTTCCAGAACACATTCGTCCGGTCAGAATACTGCTGCAGCTTGGCCCGGGCAAGGTCCAGATCAGCAAAAACCCATTCCTCACACTGCGGCACCGACCGGTCCATCATATCAAATATCTGGTATAGATTGGCTTTGCGGTACAAGGGCATGGTCCAGCCCGGACAATGATCACAATATTTCCGGCATACCCCGGCATCATTGTCAATAACCTTGCTGAGACTGGGGCATTTGCGCATATACAAACGCAGCCCGCCGTCCCGGAATTCCATCTCCAGGTCACAATTCTCTTCCTTGCGGATTTTCACGTAATACTCGTAAACCCCCGCCAGGCCCTGCCGGGTAAACAACTCCAGGCAATGGTGTTCCTGATGCCGGGAAATCTCCTCATAATATTCTGTCAAGCCATCACGCTCGTCCAGAAACTTGAATACCTCATTGTAGAAACGCACAAAATGGTCGCTGGGGATCATCAATTGCTCCTGCTCTGATTCTGTCATTGCCAAAACTGCGGCGTCTGGGCCAAGCTATACCGTAATATCAGTTCGCAGTTTTACCATAAGTTTCGTAAAAAAAGCCCCCTGCCAGTGGAAAATTCACCGCTCAAAACTATGTTAAGAAAATCGCCG
>JAAZIZ010000268.1 GCA_012800565.1 Lentisphaerota bacterium | reverse complement strand
TTTTCACAAGAGCTTGCTCCTTCTTTTATCGAGTTTTGGTTTAACTAATAAAAGACAAGCTCTTGTGTTTTTTTCAAGTCATTGAAGACTTTTTATGCTCAGGTCCCAACTTTGAGACGCCAGCAAGCTATTTTGCCATGGGTCAAGGTTGGGTTTCTGCTTCTTGGCGTTTATGCGGCTGTGGACGTTGCGGACAATGCGGACGTTGCCTGCCGTATATCAAAAAACGTTTGTTTTCTCCATTTACAAACGGATTTCCTGGTATATATTTTAGAAAATCAGCATCAATAAAATATATCCTTAATCTGTAAAAAAGTGCAGCTCTGAATTGTGCACAGATGTCTCTTGAACTTTGTTATGCCGGAGGTGAAATAATGAGCAAGATTCTGAATGTCGGAGTAGTTGGACTGGGGCGGATAGGCCGCAATCATCTGCAGGAAATCGCTTCTTTTCCGGAGCATTTCAAGATTGTTGCCGGCGCTGATCATGATCCCAGACGGCTGCATGCCGAGTGTCCCAAGGAACTGCAGAATGTTGCCAAATATGCGTCACTGGAGGAGATGCTCCGTCATCCTGGGCTGGATATGATAACCATCGGCACACGTCATCCGGAGCATGTGCCGATGGCCATCAAGATTCTGGAGGCGGGCAAAATTGCCGTGGTGGAAAAACCGACCGCCACAAGTACTGCGGAATTCGATTCGATGCTGTCTGTCGCCGCAAAGCATCCGCATAGACTTTTTCTGCGGCACAACCGCCGTTTTGAACCGGCCTTTGTCAAAGTCAGAGAACTGATTGACTCCGGGCTGATTGGAGAAGTGCAGTATATCAAGCTTTACCGGAGTGTGGGATACTGCCGCCGCAATGACTGGATGACCATGCCGGAATTCTACGGTGGCCTGCTTTCCAACTGGGGGCCGCATCTGATTGATCAGGCGCTGCAGCTGCTGGAATCACCGGTCAAGGACCTTTGGGCCGACGTCCGCCATGTTATTTCCATCGGCATGGGAGATGATCATTTCAAAATCATTCTGAAAGCCGAAAACGGGCGTCTGGCTGATATTGAAGTTTCCGGTGCGAATGCTTTGCCGGGACGGGAAATGGAGATTATCGGCGACCGGGGTACGATCATCTTTGAGAACGGCAAACTCAGCGCCCGTTACCTGGACCCCTGTGTGGAACTCAAAGAACTGAAGCCGCATCCGGAGAATCCGCCGCTTGCTTACGGTAATTTTGATGAGCAGCTTTATTTTGTCAATTCCGAATTTGAACTGCCAAAAATCAAACAGACGGTGCTATGGCAACATTTGTATGATGAGGCGGTAAACGGCATTCCTTCTCCGTTGAAACTGGAAGAGGGGCGGGAAGTTGTCCGGATCACTGAGGAGGCATTCCGGTTTTGCGGTCTCAATCCAGCCGCATTGATCAGCAGATAAGGGAGATATCTAAAGTTTCATCAGATAAGGCGAGGATAACGAATGAAGAAAATCAACCTGACAATCTGGAACGAATACCGTCACGAGCGGGAGGAAAGTCCGGCCGGTGATTATATCCGGCAGTTCTATCCGAACGGCATTCATCGTTATTTAGCCGAGCATCTGGCAGCTGACGATTTGGAAATCCGTGCGGTTTCTCTGGATGAGCCGGAGCAGGGACTGGCTGATGCAGTGCTCCAAAATACCGATGTTCTGATGTGGTGGGGGCATTGCGCACATGCAGAGGTGAAAGATGAACTGGTGGACAGAATTCAGAAACGGATTCTGGAGGGCATGGGCCTTGTCGTGCTGCATTCCGGTCATTTCTCTAAAATCTTCCGCCGGATGATGGGGACGGCCTGTCGGCTCCGCTGGCGTGAAGCCGGAGAAAAAGAACGCCTTTGGGTTGTTGCCCCATCCCATCCGATTGCCCAGGGAATCCCGGAAACATTCGTGATTCCCCATCATGAAATGTACGGAGAGCCATTCGATATTCCTCAGGACGGTAAAATTATTTTCCAGTCCTGGTTTGAAGGCGGCAATGTTTTCCGAAGCGGCGTCGCATTTGAACGCGACCGGGGCAAGGTCTTCTATTTTTCTCCCGGGCACGAAACCTTCCCCGTATATCATGATCCTGTTATTCAGCAGATTCTTGGGAATGCGGTCCGCTGGGCGGCACCGTCAGGTTATGTCCCGGATAGAATCACCAGGCAGCCGGTTTCACCGGAAACCATCCGGACTGAAAACCCGCTGAAGTCACTGGACACAACGGCGTTGCACAAGTCCTGACTGGTTAGGCCGGCAGCGTCTTGCTTGCAGACTGGAATCAGACTTTTTTCTCTTTCCAGCGTCCCAGGTTAAACCAGCCGGTGACCAATATTGCATGGACGACCTGGGTTGCCGCCATGGCGCTCCAGATACCTATGGTGCCGAAACGTATGGACAGGATATAAGCCAGGGGGACCTGCACTCCCCAGAGAGTGAAAGCATTGATCAGGAATGGAGCCATGCTGGCACCGGCGCCGCTCATGGCGCGGCTCAGGACGATGCTGAACGCGCTGAAGACGTAAAACGGCGCCTCGACATGAAAATATTGCGTCCCGATATGGATGGCCTCGGGCTCCTGCAGGAAGATTTTCAGGAAGAATGGTGCCGCGAAGAACAGCGTGATGCTGGCGATCAGCATTATCACCAGTTCGATTCCGACTGCCGTCCAGGCAGCCCGCACAGCTCGTGCCGGCCGCCCTGCCCCGAGGTTCTGCCCGACCATGGTCGCAGAGGCGTTCCCGAAAGAGAAAGCCGGCATCAGAACCATCACATTGATGCGGGTGCTGACGCTGTATCCGGCCAGGGCGGCGGTGCCGAAAGGTGAGACAAAGCGGAACATCGTGGCATTCATCAGGCTGCGCAACAGCATCTGCCCGGCCCCCGGAAGACCAATTTTCGCTATCCGCCAGCAGAGATTGCCATTGGGCAGCCAGTCGCGGCGCGACAAGCGCAGGCGCCCTCTGCTGAGCAGGTACATGGAGAGCAGTGCGGCCAGGCTCTGGGCAATCACAGTGGCCCAGGCCGCACCAGTCACTCCCAGGCGGGGGAAAATCCAGGGGCCGTAAATCAGCAGCGGGTCCAGCACGATATTGATGATATTGGAGAGGGCCATGATCTTCATCGGTGTCCAGGCGTCCCCTGCACCCTGCATCGCGGCATTGCCGAGAAAAAGGATGAACATGGTGAAGCTGAAAAACAGCGAAATCCGCAGATAACTCAAGCCAGCGTCGATGACTTCCGACGGGGTCTTCATCAAAGCGAATAATTCCGGGCTGAAGAACAGCCCGATCAGGGCAACCAGGCTTCCGAACAATATTGCCAGGGGCAGGCTCTGCCCTGCCGTCCGGCTGGCCTGCTGTTGTTCACCTTGGCCGATAAAGCGCGAGACCATGGCGATTATCCCCACCGAAGAACCCATCAGCACCGGGGTCAAGATGAACAATACCGTGCCGCTGGCACTGACTGCCGCAACCGCAGAATTGCCCAGTGAACCGACAAAATAAAGATCGATGATGCTCTGCAGATTCTGCAGCAGAGCCTGCACCAGCATCGGGGTGGCCAAGCTGAACAGGCCGGTCAGCAGATTGCCGCTGATGATTTTATTGTCTCGCAAAATTATCCTCAGGGGTTAAGCAATAATCCACCGGTTGCGCTGGGCATGGCACAAAACGCAATCGGTGGATTATCTCGGACAGTGGCAGAATTCGCCTTGAATATTTTTCACGGGGTATCAATATGAACCGGGATCAGTCCTTAAGGACATCGGGGTCATCCCGGTGTTTCAAGGCCACACTTTCCGCCAGGGCGTCGAGCTTGAGCAGGGTTTCAGCATCCGGGAGGCCTTTCTGCAGAATCGTACCCAGTATCTCGACTTTCAGATTCGGGATCAGGGCGACAATCTGATCGATTGCCTTGCTGGCCCAGCCGAAAGAGCCGATGACAGCTGCATACTTAACTTTCGGTTTCAGATAATTGGCCAGATAGGCGGCGTAATGTACCGCAGGATGCGGGCCAATCTGAACCGTGGGAGTGCCGACGATCAAGGTGGCGGCATCGACCAGAGCCATAGCCAGCTTGCCGACATCGGTCACCGTCAAATCAAAGGGCTGCACAGAGACCCCGCGCGCAACCAGAGCATCAGTCAGATGCTTGACCATCATCTCAGTCGAGCCGTGCATGCTGATATACGGCAGAACCACAGTGTTCCGGACTTTAGGCGAGGTCCAGTCCCGATAGGCTTCCAGGATGAACTCAGGCTGGTCATAAACGGGGCCATGGCTGGGAGCAATCATGTTGAAATCATATTCCGAGAGCTTCTCCAGGTTCCTGACGATAACACTGCGGAACGGCATCATGATTTCTCCGAAATAGCGCTTGGCTCCTTCATATACCTGGGCCGGGTCGCGCACGAACAGATCGCTGGTGGCCAGGTGCGAACCGAATAAATCACAGGAGAACAGGCATTTGTCTTCGGGGATATAGGTGCACATTGTCTCCGGCCAGTGCACCCAGGGCGTGAAGATGAACTGCAGGGTTTTGTTCCCCAAAGACAGCTGTTCGCCATCTGACACAATCTGAATGCGTTCGGCAGGAACAGCCAGATGAGTGATCAGAAGATCGCTGGCTTTGTCATTGCAGACCAGCTTCGCATCCGGAAAGCGCTGGAGCACGGCCGGAATCAGTCCGGAGTGGTCCTGCTCGGAGTGCTGCGAGACGACGTAATCAATCGCCGGCACATCTTCGAACTGGCGCAGGAATTCGTCCCGGAATACCGGGTCGCCGCTGTCTATCAGCGCTGTCGCTTTGGTTCCGCGGATCAGGTACGCATTATAGCTGGTGCCCTCAGGCAGAGGGATCAAGGCATCAAACAGACGCCTCTCCCAGTGGACATTGCAGATAGCTTCAATACCGGGCTTGATTTCTCGGGGATGCATTATTTATCTCCTTGGTTACAGACTTATTAAGGGTTAAAGCAACGCCAGAGCAGACGGGTGCGACTCACTCTCACCGTTTGGACTGGCGCAGAAAATGCAATGGACTTAACATACTCAAGGGGGGCGGAAATACAAGAAAAGCTGCGAATTTTATTCTGTCAGTGGCCGCCCGCTGGAAACAGGTCAGTTTTTCTGTAGTGCAGGTTAAAGTGGCATTGTATATGACGTATGGGACGTATGATATGAAATAGGACAATGGGACAGGTAAGCTGAAATCGCACATTCCATTGTCTCATCCATACGTCCCATAAGTCTCCTGCAATTCCCCGGCCCCTGCATGCCGCTCTACCGACCCATTACGCCCGTTGAATTGCAAAAACGCTTGTCACAGTTATAATAAAAAACGCGGTTTTCCTTTCTGCCGAGTTACTGGCGCAACAATTAATCAACCTCAGGGAAAAGCATTATGGCTAAACATGCGGAGAGCCTGCTGCCGGCCGGAAAAAACTGGCAGCTCATTTGGCATGACGAGTTCGACGGCACCCAGCTGGACAGGAGCAAATGGGATTTCCGTTTGCATCTGATACAGCAGCGGCACAACACCTTTACGGATTCTGCCGCCAGCCTGGACGGAAAAGGCAACCTGATCCTCTCTTTGCAGGAAAAGGACGGACATTATTATTCCAGTCAGCTGCAGACCGGCAGCAATTATCTCGATCGTCCGGGGGCAAGATATGGCTCAGACCCGGTGCGGAAAACCAAATTCACCTGGCCGGTGGCCAAACTGGTACCAGCAAAATTCATGCACCGTTACGGCTATTATGAAATCCGCTGCAAATTCCAGCAGCAGCCGGGCTGGTGGTCGGCTTTCTGGCTGCAGTCACCGGTTATCGGCTCCAGCCTGAATGCCGAAGAGGCCGGCGTCGAGGTGGATATTATGGAGAATTTTACCCGCGATGGCGAATTCTCCCACAATCTGTATCACGGCGGCTACGGCGAAGACCTGGTCGGCAGGCATTCCGGGCCACGGAAAATCTCCGGCGCGCTGGACGACTACCACTGGTTTGGACTCGACTGGACCCCGGAAGAGTATATTTTTTACGCCGATGGCCAGGAGACGTTCCGCTGCGGTGCACCGGTTTCCCAACGCGAACAGTTTATCCTTATTTCCACTGAATGCATGGGTTACAGAAGAGGCGATCAGCCGGCCCCGGAACTGAAGCAGGCGCAGTTGCCCGATGCTTTCGTGGTCGACTTCGTGCGCGTCTATGATCAGATCAGCTGAAAGGCAAAACCGTGGCATCTGCTTGCAGCCGCAGTCAAACCGGGCGGGGTTTTTCCCGGCAGAGCAGGATTGCGATCATAAACAGCAGCAGGCTCAGCGCCATGGCGGGCAGGTTGCAGGATTCCTGCAACAGCAGCACGGGTGCCAGCACTCCCAGGGGGATTTTGAGATTGTTCATCAGTGCCAGCATCCCGGGGTTGACCCGGGTGGCGCCACGGTTCCACATAAAGAAGCAGAGTCCTGAAGCGACAATGCCCAGATATGCCAGCAGCCACCATTGCCGCACTGATATGCAGGTCACATCAGACCAATCCGCAGTGGCGACGGCCATCAGTACGCAAGTGGCCGCTCCTCCGGCGTAAATTATCGCAAAGGATTGTGTGTCTTTCCAGTCTTTGCGGGCAGCCGCAAAGCGCTTGTACCATACCTGGCCGATGGCAAAGGCAGCATTGGACAGCTGCAGCAGCAGTACCCCATACCAGTTGATATCAGCATATTTGTGGTTGAAACGCAGCACCAGCCCGCCGATTACAGCCAGGATTGACGCCAGCCAGAAAGCACGGACATTCCTGCCCTCCAGCAGCATATTGAAAAATACCACCAGCAGCGGAGTGGTGGTGGTAAACATGGCGATAAGATGGGCGGGCAGGTAGGCAAAGCAGGCAATATAGAGCGAATACATGGCCCCGAACTGCACCGCTCCCAGGGCCAGCAGCTGCAGCACGTCTTTTTTATTCAGGCCGCGCAAACGCAGGAAAGGCAGGAAGACCAGCAGCGAGAACAGCAGCCGGATGGCGGCAACTACATTCGCATCCAAGCCTTCCAATCCGGCCTTGATGATGACGAAAGAGAAGCTCCAGAGCAACGATACTGCAAGCAGATAAAGCATCGGCGGGGCGGTTTAAGTGGACAGGTACTCAGAAATCATATCTGGGCTTGTAATGGCACCAGAGCGCATGCCGCCAGTAAGTGCCGCTGATGATGGGCCGGACGGTGCTTTCCGGCAGGGCCCGGGCCGAGCCGTCGCAGAACGAGAAAGTCATTTTGCTGCTGTGCCGGAAATCGTGATGCAGCGAGCTGGAGTAACCGAAGACAGCGCCGGAACTGGAATGCGACTTTGAGATATCACCGGTGAAGCTGCAGCTGCTGGGTTTGCTGTATTTGCTGTATTTCATCCGGTAGTTGTCATAAGTCGGGGAATTGGTTCCGTACGAATTGTAGTTGTCGATGTACGAATTTCCGCCAAAGCCGTAAGCTATTCCGGCTTTGTACACTTCAAATGGGGGTTGATAGGCCGGGCAGATCAGTGAGGAACGCCTGCCGGAGCTGCTGACTGCTCCCAGCGACACCGATTCGTTGATGCCCAGGTAGCGGGCGAGCAGGCCTTTTTCCTGGGTGCCGCCCAGGCGGTTGTGACCGCTGGAACGGCTGTAGGTGTCGGCGGAATAGTAACCGGGCATCCAGTCATCGTTGTCACTTACATACATCATCGCCGCAGTGCCCAGCTGGCGGTGGAGGTTCAGGCAGCTGATCTCCATCGCCTTGGCCCGGGCTTTGCTTAAGGCCGGCAGCAGCATCGAAGCCAAGACTGCAATGATGGCGATGACCACCAGCAACTCAATCAAGGTGAAAAAGCGAAAACCAGAATCAGAAGATGAACTGACGCAGTCCATTGAGAATTCCTCCTTTTTTCCAGGACAGAACTAGCCTGCAAAGGATTTTATCTGCAGCATATATTATGCTTGGATTAGTTTAATATAATTACAGGTAGAAAAAATACTATCCGACGGAGGTCATTTATCCTGGCCGGCCAGTCCCAAAGAATCAGAAATTGATATTTTCTTTTT
>JAAZIZ010000267.1 GCA_012800565.1 Lentisphaerota bacterium | reverse complement strand
ATAAGGTTGGAAGCCCGGTAGGCCTCAACTATCCGATTATGCTTCCGACCAGTACCAGTATCGGATAGTTGAGGCCTACCGGGCTTCCAACCTTATCGTCTACACCGATATCGTATGCGTCAGTGGCCAGACTTTGACTACCGGCCTGGACTGGCAGGGCTCCGCACCCACCAACTCCAACCGGGCGAACTGGATTTGGGGCCGTGCCAGGCATGATGGCGGAGCCAATTATGTCATGCTGGATGGGCATGTCAGTTTTTACAAAGCGCTTTCGCCCTGTTACACCCCGATGCGCAGCCGGAATGCCCCGCATGGCGGGAATAACATTGATGCCCAGGAATCCGTTGCCCGTTTCTATCCCTTTAAGAAAATGTATTGATTTCCAGCCGCGCGATGGCGCTTTGTGATGACTGGCGCACTTTTTTGTCTTTTACCGCTTAAACACCATCAGGGATTTCTTATGATGCAGCATGTTCTCCGTTGTTTTGCCATTCTGCTGGCCGCCAGCAGCGTAGTGTTTCCCCTGCGCAGCCAGGAATTCAGCCAGCTGCCTAATGGCCTGCTGCAGCTGGAGAATGAATTTTTGCGGGTGCAGATCAATCCGGCCTGGAATGGCCGCGTCAGTAGTTTTTATGACAAAGTCAGGCAACTGGAATACACTGATCCGGCCTGGGATTCCGGTATCATGGTGGATTTGCATTGGCAGGAGCGCTTCAACTCCAGTAAAAATATCCGGGACGCCTGCACTTTTGAGCCGCTGCCGGGCGGAGTCAAACTCACCCGCCAACCCCAGGGCAAGGAGTCTTATCAGTGGCTGAGCCTGAGCAAGACCTACCGTCTGGCTGCCGCGGCACCGAGTCTCCAGGTCAGCTATGAGCTGGAGGTCAATCCGAATGCCATGCAGGATATCAGCTACTGCCCCTGGCTGCATCACGATGTCCGGGTCAAAAACCGGGCCGGCAAGATGTATATCCCCACTCAAAGCGGCATCAAGGAGATAACGTATTCTTCCGCCAAGCCGCTGAACGAATCCTTTCACTATGATCTGCAAGCCGGCTGGAGCGCATATCTTCTGCCTGAGGAACAGACCGGCCTGCTGCTGGATGCCGATTATCCCGATTTGATGTGCCTGTACAACTGGCAGGGCAGTGTCGGCAATACTTTGGAGCATCTGTTCCGTTCCCAGAAAATCCCCTGCGGCAAAAGCTTTCGGGCCGAATGCAGCTTCACGGTTTTTGCCGGTTTGAGCCGGATTGACGGTGCTGCCGGCGGACTGTGCGGCGAACTGGAATTATCCAGTCAGGCGGTGCAGGGCTTCCGGCTGTATTCCGCTTCCTCCCTCACCGGCAAGTATGAACTGTACTGTCGGGAATTGCCGGAACTCCTGGAGAACAAGATAGCTGAAGGCACTGTGTCGTTGCCAGGCCGGACGGCAGTGCAAATCCCCAGCCAGCATCAGCTTCCGGCCGGAAAGACCTGTGAGATCATCTGCCGCCTGACATCTGCTGCCGGACAGCAATTGCTGACTCTGCGGGCACTGAATCAGCCGGTACCACCGGCCGATTATGCTGTCTCACCGGCAGAGACCCGCCGCGGCAATGACCAGGAACGCTTCGGCCAGGTTATTTTCGATGCCTCAGACCGGCAGGATTGCTTCAAGTGGGATTTGTCGCTGCCCCCCAACGGCGGACGCCCCTGGCTGCAAAAATACAGCCGCGGGCGGATCAGGCTGCTGGTCCTGACCGATGTGGTCTGTGGCCGGGAAGTGACGGAACTGGCCAACCGGATGGATGCCGAGGTCAGCACCTGCACTTTTTCCACCAACGGCTGGCTGAAATGGCACAATATCTGGGGCCATGCCGGCGGAGCGA
The DNA here is from genome assembly GCA_012800565.1 of Lentisphaerota bacterium. GTDB lineage: Bacteria > Verrucomicrobiota > Lentisphaeria > Oligosphaerales > Oligosphaeraceae > JAAZIZ01. Next base: position 8,619 of record JAAZIZ010000267.1, on the reverse strand, counting down.
GTGAAACCAATATATATCTGGAGGAATTGCTGAAACAGGATTATGACTGCATCGTATTAGGCGGTATGCAGATTTCTGTCATCAACCAGCGCAACCGCCAGCGTCTGGCGGAAATGGTCCAGAACGGCACTGGCCTGGTCGCGGTGATGCCATACAAGATTCCGGCTGACTGTCAGGCGCTTTTTCCGGCCACCCCGATGCTGGAAAAAAGCCTGCATCCACCCCAAGGCAGCCTGCAGCCGGCCCGGACTTTCGTGATCGCTCCGACGGCAGCAGCATACCGCGCTTTGCCGCTGGCGGACTTGCCCGTTATGCTGCGTTTCCCTTATCAATCCAGCCAGGCTCAAGTCACTGCCGATGAGCAACCCTGGTACTGCCAGGGGGAATACGGAAAGGGGCGCACCGCATTGTTTGCCTGGCTGACCGGCCGGCCCGACAATTTCAACAGTTGCGGACTGGCACCTTTTATGCCCGAAGAGGTGCCTTTCCCATTCCAGAACTACATCTATGGCAGCTTGATCAAAAGCGTACTCTGGGCCTGCCGCCGGGAGACCACCTTGCTCGAAGAACTGCAGATCGAAGACGGTACGCTGGTGCTCAGTCTCAACAACCAGCTCAGCAATGCCGGCGAGCTGGAGATTGAGCTCTCTGCCACCCACCAGAGCGGCCTGGCCCTGGAAAGCAAAAAAATCAGCCTCACCCTTCCGGCTGGCCGCAGCCGGCAGCACCTGCCCCTGGATTATCCTGCTCTGCAAGGCCGGACCTGGCTGGAAGTCCGCCTGCGCCGGCAGGGCTACGACTGTGATTTCGGCGGCCTGGCCTGGCAGAATGACAACCCTCTGAAGATAATCGCCTGCGATTTTCCAGCGCAGGCATGTTTTGAAGACAGCGTCCTGCCCCTCAGTCTGCAGACCTCGCAGAAAGCGCAGATCACGGTGGCCATCACAGACCAGATCGGACGGGAAATCGTGCGTCAGGATGGCACTACTGCGGCTGACGGCAAGCTGAAACTGGAATTGCCCCTGCGCCATCTGTATGTGCAATATGCCCGCATCACGGTCGAAGTTCGCGACCAGCAGGGGCGGCTGTGCGACCGGCAGATTTCCGGCCTGGACCTGGTGCGCAAAATAGATCAGCAGCGGAGCTGGGACCAATTCCACCTGATGCTCAGCTGGAGCTACCGCATCGACCGGCAGATGCCGTTCTTCCATTTCCCGCTGCGTCGGGCGGCCCTGAATGAACTGGGCGTCACCTTGGGGCTGTTTCATGGCACGCCGGTGGGATGGGGTCCGGAGCCGCAGCGCTGGCTGCTGGACAACCGCTATGGGGAAGGCTCGCAGCTGGTCATGGAATCTTTGGCCCGCGTCTGCGGCAAAGACGAGAAAGGCCGGCTTTATCCCCGCTTCGACTATCGTGCCGGCCGGCAGGCCGAAATCAAAGCTATCCAGCAGAAATACAACGACACCCGCGACAAGGTGCATCTGCACCGGAACCCGCAGCTGGACTGCCCTGATTATCTGGCCCGGCAGAAAGAGGCTCTGCGGCAATGGCTGCCCGAGCTGCAGCAGTACCATCCCTTTATGTACGATTTGGGCGACGAAATGTCATACACATATTTCAGCACTCCGGTCGATTTCGATTTCTCACCTGAGTCGTTGCAGCGTTTCCGCAACTGGCTGCAGCCACAGTACCAAAGCCTGCAGCAACTCAACCAGGAATGGCAGCGCGATTTCCCGGATTGGTCAGCAGTACAGCCGGATACCCTGCTGGAAGCCCGCGAGCGCGGCGTCTATACCGGCTGGGCCATGCACAAGCTCTACAACACCACCGTCTTCAGCGGTTACCTGCGCATGGTAGCCGACACTATCCGGGAATGCGACCCCGGGGCCCTGGTCACCATCTCCGGCACCCAGGACCCAAATCCCTACAATGCTTATGACTGGACGCAGCTGATGCCGATCTTCGACTCAATGTCGGCTTATACCCGCGACGGTCTGCCGGAAATCTACCGCTCGTTCAAAAAAATTCCGACCATGGGCTGGGTCGGTTACGGCAGTCCTGCGGACCAGATGTGGGAGCAGATTTGGAACAACGTCTACAATGGCCATTATGGTGTAGCGCTTTACAACGAGACCGTGCTGCTGAATCCCGATCTTACTCTGACGGCTGACGGCCTGGCTATCCGGGATGCGACAAAAGCCCTGCGCGAGGGCATCGGAACGCTGATTTACAACAGCGAACGGGAGAAACCCAGCGTGGCAATGCATTATTCCCAGGCCAGTGCCATCGCCGCCTGGATCGACAACCGGCAAAAAACCTTCCCGGCGGTACGCGGTACCTGGCTGGAACTGCTGAAGGGCTTGGGCTGTTCCGTTAAATTCCTCTCCAGCCGTGAGATTGAGCAAGGCGGCTTGTTGCAGGGCGGCTATCGGGCAGTAGTGTTGCCGCTCTCCGGGGCTTTGTCGGCCGCGGAAGTGCAGGCTCTCACAGCATTCGTGGAACAAGGCGGGCTGCTCTGCGCCGATGCGCAGCCCGGCCGCTATAACGAACGTTTGGTCAAGCTGCCCGGGCCGGCGCTGCCGGCTTTCCCGCAGGCCATTCTGCTGCCGGAGCCGCTGCTCTCCACCGGTTCAAGCCAGGAGCTGGAGCAGCTGCGCCAGAGATTGCGTCAGCATTTGCTGGTCAGCGGGGCCATCCCGCAGCAGCCTGAGGCGGCGGTCACTGCCGGCGAAGCAGACTTGCATTTCTTTGAACTCTGCCCGGCCGGCGGTAAAATCATCGCGTTATTGGCCCGCAGCGCGGCGGAAGTCTCTCTGACGCACAAACCCGGGGAGTATTTTTACGACTGCCTGTCCGGGCAGGAGCTGCAGGACCTCAAAGTGGAGTTGCAGCCTTCCCGTCCGGCGGTATTCTGCCGTCTGCCCTACCGGGTATCAGGGATTGAGGTCAAGGCCCGGCGCACGGATGACGGCATCGCCCTGCAGGCTGCAGTGCAACCGGAGCACGGAGCGGCGCTGCGGCATGTGCTGCGCTTTGTGGTCAGCCGCCCGGATGGTCCGGTGCAGCGTCACTACGGCAAGATTCTGGAGGCGCCGGGGGGTCAGGCGGAGCATGTCTTTTATCCTGCCCTGAATGAGCGCGGCAGCTGGAATATCGCGGTAGTGGATGTGCTTAGCGGTGTCCGCCGGGATGTGACTGCCGAGTGGTGAGGCGACGGGGGGGCAGGAGGACAGGAGCAATGTTTAATCAAGCCAGCCGATTTCTGCCGGTGATGCTGGTCCTGTTGGCGGGACTGGTATTGCGGGGCAGCGAATTCCAGGTCTATCACTATTGCAATTTTGACGACCCGGAGCTGAATTTCCGGGATGCGCTCAGCTGTCCACTGACTGCCGGGAGCCAGGAACAGTCGTCCAGCCCATTTTTTCTGGTCCGGACTCGTTCGGTCGCCGGTGAACGCGTGCGCCTGCCGCTGCAATGGATAACTGGCGCTGATGCTTTCAACGGCCGCGGCCGCTCCCTGAGCTTCCCGCCCACCCCGGAACTGCATGTGGCCATGCAGTTGGAACACCTCGGTGACATTCCCTCGCAACCAGGTATGTTCGTTGCCCTGCAGGTTTTTGTGCCTGCGGATGGCCCAACGTCATTTACTTTCAATACCTGGAATTATGAAAACAAGGTTAACCGTTATGTGCCGGTGCGAGTCATCCCCGGGCAATGGAATTATCTGAAATTTGCGGTCAACGGCACGCATTTTCTGCCTGACGGGAATATCTTCCGCTATTTTACCTTCTACAACGACAACTGGCCCCGTGAGCGCAATTTTTATCTTGATGAGGTTGCGGTCTGGCGAGGGGTGAATCCTCGTGCCGTAGTGCCGGTCGAACAGCTCTCGGTACGCTCGGAAGCGTCTGGGAATCACCTCAGCTGGCAGCCGCCCGGGAAGCATCCACTGCCCATAGTCTCCTATGAAATCTATCGTGGCACGGTACCGGATTTCCCCCTCCAGGCTTCTACACTTATCAAGCGCACCAGCGCACTGAGTTATTTTGACCAGTATCTGCTCCGCGATGGCTATTATTATCAAGTTTTGGCCAGAGATTGCTCTGCCGATTGAACGGCAAGACCAGAAGCATATCTGAAAAACACACGCTTTCAGCGGGCAATTTCGGGGGCGCTTGCCTTGGGCATGTTTCGTGCTCGTGTTAATGGAGGTGCCTCGGACCCAGGGGAACGCCCGCTTGCGGCGGGCTTGCCGCATTACCTAAAAAATACCATCCTGGCACCGTCTCGGGCTTGCAAAGTCGCCATTTCGGTGTACGTTTATAACTTGACTGCCGGCAATCTGCGCTGGTTCAGCGCGGGGACTTCTCGCTCCTCTTGGATTTGCGCGAATAGCAGCTCCCGGCCGGGCAATATACCCTTACTGTTTTTTCTGGGCAGGGTGCTAAAACTCTGACCTGCACTTTTGAATTGAAGTAACTCGCCCCCGGCAGATGCCGTCGGCACCCATTGCAACGCGAAATTATTTCCAGGAGTGAATTGTATGAAGCATCAATATCTCGTAGTCCTGCTTGCCTTGGCCTGCACCTTGTCAGTCTTGGGAGCGGACAAAGTCGCCTATCTGAACATGGAGAAAGTCTTTGAGGGATACTACAAGACCATGCAGGAAAACTACCAGTTTGAACTGCAAAAACAGGATTTCGAAGACCGCTTGCAGCTGATGCAGGAGGAGTTCCAGAATTCCCTCAAAGAGACTCAGAAAGTCGATGCCGACAGCAAGAATGAACTGCTGAGCCAGTCAGCGCGTGATGAAAGCAAGCGCAAACTCGGCATGATGATGGAGCGCCTGCAGGCCAAGCGGGAGGAGCTGGTGAAGTTCCGGCAGGAGGGATATCAGAAGCTGCAGGGCACCCGCGCCACCGCCGAAGAAGGATTGATTGCGGATTTGACGGCCCAAGTCAAAAAATTTGCCCAGGACAAGGGCTACACTCATGTTTATGAAGTATCCGGGCGTTCCTTGAACCGGGTTCCTTTTATAATGGTATATCCTGAAGACCAGGAAGTTACCGAAGATTTGATATTGCTGATCAACCGCGGACACGAAAAAGAGCTGCAGGAAAGCAAGGAAAAGACCGAGGCTCTGAAGAATAAGAACGCTGCCAAGGGCAGCGCCACTGGTGAGACTACAATGCCCTGAGCAGAGTTAATTCCCGAAGCAAAAAGTGAGCACGATGCTGATAGAAAAAACCGCAGCTGAGATCGCCGCCCTGGTGCGCGGCCAATTGCTGGGCAACTGCCCCCACCTACTGCAGGGAGTGGCAGCGCTGTCCGAAGCAACTCCACAGGACGTATCTTTCCTGGGCAACGCAAAATACCTGGAGCAGGTGCTGCCCTCGCGAGCCGGGCTGGTGCTGGTGCCCCCGGATTTCCAGACGCCGCCGCCAGAAGGCCGGGCCTGGATTGTCTGCCCGGACCCGTCCGCGGCTTTTTCCACCGTAGTGGCGGTTTTTACGCCGCCGGCACCGGAATATCGTCCCGGTATTCATCCCAGTGCGGTAGTCAGCGCCAGCGCGCATATCGGCACCGGAGTGCATATCGGCGCCGGAGCAGTCATTGATGACGAGGCGGTCATCGGCGACAATTCGGTCATTATGGCCAATGTCTATATCGGCCGGCAGTGTGTGCTGGGCGAGCATTGCCAGCTGTATCCGAATGTGGTCATCCGGGAGCGCTGCCTGCTGGGCCGGCGGGTTATTCTGCACTCCGGGGTGGTCATCGGCGCAGATGGCTTCGGCTATAAATCAGGTCCCCAGGGGCATGAGAAGATTCCCCAGGTCGGCATAGTGCAGCTTGATGACGAGGTTGAGATTGGTGCGAATTCCTGCGTTGACCGGGCGCGTTTCGGCCGCACCTGGATCAAATCCGGCAGCAAGATCGACAATCTGGTCCAGATTGGCCACAATGTTGAGATCGGACGCAATGCCATGATCGTGGGTCAGGCCGGCATTGCCGGCAGCACTCAGCTGGAGGACAGCGTGGTTGTGGCTGGTCAGGCCGGACTGGCCGGCCACCTGAAAATCGGCGCCGGCAGCATTATTATGGCTCAGGCCGGGGTATCCAAGGATTTAGCTGCCGGCTCGGTGGTGTTCGGTTCTCCCGCCATGGACCGGCGTGAATATGCCCGGCAGCAGCTATATATTGGTCGCCTGGAGAAGATGAATGCTGCTCTGAAGCAGCTGCAGGCGGAGCTGGAGCAGCTGAAAAAATCCCTCCCGCTGCCCCCGGCATAACGCTGCGGATAGGAAGCGCAGCCTCCCTCCCGGCCGGAAAATTCGCCGGGGAGGGAGGCTATTTGCCGCTGGTTTCGCAGACAAAAAAGGCGCGAAGAGCAGAATTTCGCTCTTCGCGCCTTGGTTTCAGGCGATGGTTTTACAGCGGCAGTTCAGTATATTTTGCATGCTTGGAGGACATCATCTCCACACCGTCGTCAGTGATCCGGGCGCCGTTTTCCCAGCGCAGCCCGAAGCGGTTGCCGTCATAGAAGAATGTATCCACCTGGTAGGTCATATTCTTCTTCAGGGTGTATGTCGAGGTCGACTCCAACCAGGGATATTCCACTTCCATCATGCCGATGCTGTGACAGGGACCGTAGAGCATGTACTTGTCAAAGCCCTGGGACTTGACCCAGTCCATGTATTCACGCACCACATCACCAGATTTCTTGCCGCCTTTGAGCAGTTCGAAAGTCTTAAAATGGGCTTTCAAGCCGAATTCGACCAGCCGGCGTTTGTCAGCCGGCAGCGGGCCGATGGAGATGGGCAGGCCGACGCTGGAGGTATAGCCGCAGACTCTGGCACCGATATTCAGCTGGATGACTTCATTGGGGACGATCAGGTTGTGGGTGGGACGGGAGATGGCGTTGCAGGTGTTTACTCCGCAGAAAGCATACAGCGAGTGTCCTTCATATTCCGCACCGTGCTTGTACAGTTCGCGCTGGGCGATGCCGATGACTTGCAGTTCCGTCATGCCGGGTTTGATCTCGGCCAGAATCGCATCGACGGCCAGTTCGGCAATTTCATAAGCTTTGCGCATGCAGGCGATTTCCGCATCGCTCTTGTAAGTGCGCAACTCGCGGATCAGGAAGTCCGCAGGAACGATTTCAGCATCCGGGAAGTTGCTGCGCAGGCTCTTCCAGATATGTATCGGAGTTATGGAATAGCTGATCAGGCCAAGCTTGCGCAGGGGGTTGCTCCCCATAGCCTTCTTGAACACATCCTGGAAAGAAGCTACTTTCAGACCCGGGTATTCGGGATCGGCAGATTCGCGGTATTCCAGCATCATCTCAATTTTGGGCAGCATGCTGCGTCCGGCGGCATAGAGCCCGCTTTCCGGCCCCACCAGCAGCATCGCCTCACCGGTGACCGGCACCAGCACTGCGGCGGCCTCAAAGGTCGGCCAGAAATCTGAGAAGTAACGCACGGAACCGCAATCTGATTCCATGCCATGTACCAGCACGGCATCAAAACCGGCTTCTTTCATGCCGGCCTGCAGCTTGCTGACGCGTTCAAAATATTCTGCTTTCGGGATTGTCACTGCCATTTCTTTTGCTCCTGGGTTTGGGGTGGTTACATTTTCCGGGGCGACATATAAACACATAAGCACAATAGATATTATAGCCAGCATTTGCCGGAAGTCAAATCGCACCCGGAGGTTGAAAACGCCGGCGGAGAAAAATCGGCTGTGGTTCAATGGTTAACTAACTAACCGCCAAGAACGCCAAGAACGCCAAGGGGAGCAGAAAGGACAATTTATAAAGTTAACTAACCGCCAAGTACGCCAAGATCGCCAAGAAATTGGTGTCTGGTTCTCTCATCCTCTCTCTTCCTCTTCCTTTGCGTCCTTTGCGTCCTTGGCGGTTCAATGGCTAACTAACTAACCGCCAAGAACGCCAAGGGAGCGCTTCTGTCGCGCTTCGCCGAGGCTCCTCCGCAACGGGGTAAGGCATTTTCCAAACTCCTGGCGCCTGGCAGAGGCGCTACCACAACCTGCTCCATCATTCCCCCAGGTTGGAATTTTTTGGCAGTTTTACTGCCATGCACTTGCAACTCTAGAATATAGAATTAACTTCTTGTCTTGTCAGATTTTTTATTTACCTATTCAGGCATATTCCCAAAGGGCATCCCATGATTTCTGAGCATCAGATGCATTTTCGGCGAGTTCAGGGTGATTTCAGTTTTTTTCTTTGTCGCATTGTTTTTCTGCTGCTTATGGCTCTGAGCCTGGCTCAAGGCGGCGCTGCAACCAGGACTCCGCAACCCACCCGTTCAGGGTATGCCACCACCTATCAACTCACTGCCGGCTGGAACCTGATCAGCATCAATCTGAACCTTGACGAGGCGTCCAAGGCGTTGCTGCAGAATAAAGGAGCGATGGCGCTGGATGCAAACAGTGAGGCTTATGTAATCAGCGGCAACCTTGCCGCACCTCAGGCATGCTGGCTATACTGCCAGACTGCGGAAAAGCTCACTCTTTCCGGCAGTCTCCCGCCGGAAGATTTCGATTTTGCCGCCAGCCTGCAGCCGGGCTGGAATTTCGTCGGGCCATTGAAAGACAGCTTAT
>JAAZIZ010000266.1 GCA_012800565.1 Lentisphaerota bacterium | reverse complement strand
CTCGCTGGCGTTCTCAGGCAGCCTGATGACTGGAGCGGCGGCCAGATCGTAGCGGACCTCCGCGGAAAGCTGCTGCTTTTTCGGCACGGGCCAAAGCACGATCTCGCCGCTGCGGTCCGGGATTTCCTTGTCGTTGCGGCAATTGACGCCGGTCACAAAGCGTGAACCGGCCGGATTGAGGACTTCCAGGTAGATAGAATACAGCCCGGGCAGGTTTTTGCAACCGTTGATGGTGAGGTTCTCCTCCAGGGGCATCAATTCCGAGGTGAGGATGGAATGGTCCGGTGCCACCAGATGCACCCGCGCCTGGCAGCCGGGCGCCTGGTCGCTGTTTTTCAGGGCGATGGCAATGCCGGCTTTTTCCATCCCGGCATATTCCAGGCAACGTGCGGAGAGGATTTCGCTGGTGCCATCGCCGAAAGGACGGGCATTGAAATACAGCAGGCCGTAATTGCTCGGCGGCGGATACCTGTCAGACGGATTCCAGACGTCGGCTTTCGCTCCGCTGATATTCTGCACAATCTGGAAATTGACAAACTCGCGTTCTGTCTTGCGCAGAGTGGTGAAAGGCAGGGTCAGCTCTGTTTGCCAGACATTGTTGTCTTCCAGGCGCATGCTCCGGGTATGCTCGGGGGTGAAGTCAGTATGCCTGGTCACTGCCGCGGCAGTGACATCGTAGTGATTGGAAAAGCCCCATTCTGCGCCGGCAGCATTGAACACGTACTGGAAACACGACTGATTGTCGAGTTCACCGGAGAAAAACAGCTCCAGCAGCTCATCATGCCAGAGTCTATCATTGTTGTCACCGGGCTTGATCAGTGCGATGGGTGGGCGCCCGCCAAAGCTGGCGCTGGTGTGCAGGTATAACGCCTGCTCGTCATATTTGGCCTGCACCTGCAGGCTTTTGCCCGCAAACAGCGGGCGGAATTCCGGCAGAACCTCCGCGCTGCGGCGGTGCCGCAGGATTGGCATCTCGCGGGATTGCTGCAATTGCAACTCCTCCTCCTGCAGGAAAATGCGTTTCAGATAGATGCTCCGGCCGGAATTCTCTGGCCCGGCGTCGAGGATCACGTTTCTGGCCTGGTGCAGGTTCCGGGATGCTCCGGCGCGGCGGTAGCCGAGTCCGATAGGGTAGTCATGTTCGCCCTGCTCCAGCAAAATAGTATCCACCAGAATCGCCTGGGGATCATGGTGGAAAATAACAGAGGTGCTGAACCGGGGCTGGTCGCTGCCGTCATAGGCGATGCGGTAGAACAGGCGGCGCTTTATGTTCTCCGGGAGGGGACGCTCGATTTTCAGATTGGCCCGGGCAGCGCCCTTGCTGCCATGGTAGGTCAGCTTCAGGTAGTCCTCGCCATTGCGCTGGACCACTTCGCTGTCGGCATTCATGTCACTGCCGGCTATCCATTTGGTAGTATAGAAGGAAAGCTGGGTTTTGCCGGGGAAGAATAAATCGACCTCCGCTCCGGTGAGCAGTGCCGGCATGATAATGCCGCCCAATAACAGGGCTGTGAGTTTAGGTTTGGAAATCTGCATCGTCTGCTCCCAGAGGTTAGTAATTGAGGTTAGTATTTCTCACTGAATGATTTTCTCAAAGGCGGGCTGTAGCGTTCCTGCTCGACATGCCCATCGACAAAAATGATATTGGCGGCCATATCATGGCGGCGCATGGTGCTGTAGTATATCCAGGGGTGTCCGGGCAGGTCGGTGTTGGCTCCTCGCGAATGGGTATTGTAGCCGCCCCAGGTGCTGCCGCCGGCATCGCCCATCAGCTGAATATGCCCGGAACGCACCACTTCAGTGATCTTCCGGTACTGGTACAAATGATAAGTGCCGCCCAGAATCTCTCCGCAGAGATAGGTATTCCAGCCGTAATTGAGAGAATTGACATACGGGGAGTCACTGCTGGGGCACACAATGATTTTCATAGTAGGACACCAGACTTTCTTGACATTGTCGTAATATGTCAGCTGGAAAGTGCCGTAGCCCCGCCGCTTGGCCCCGACATATTCGGCAATCCTGTTGCTTTGTCCCGTGATGCCACAAGTATCATTCACCCTGCAATCCGGGAAGTAATCATCATAATCGTTGACATAGCAGAAAACCGCCTGGCCGAGCTGACGGAGATGAGAAGTGCAGGTTATGGCCTGGGCCTTGCGCCTCGCCTTGCTCAAGGCCGGCAACAGCATCCCGGCCAGAACTGCGATAATAGCAATGACTACCAGAAGTTCGATCAAGGTAAACGGCTGGGGTCTGGATAGATGTTTTTTCATGCTGCAGTTCCTTTTTCTGGTTCAGGTTGGTATGGCTCTGACAAAGGAAGTGAAAGGAAAGGGGTTGGCAGTTGCAGTCGAAGAGATCGAAACAGGTTTTCTGGTTTGCCGGCTTTGGATGGCCGCGGCGGTGATTTCGCTGGCACGCAATCCGTCGATTTCGGAAGCGGCATGTTGCTTGGCGCCATTAAGAATGATATCGGCGAAATGGTCAATGGCCGCCTGCCATCCTTTATCGACAGCATAATTGAGCAGGGGCAACTTATTGCGTTCCGCATCCGGCAGAGCCGTGTTGGCCTTTTTAGCGGCGAGCTGGCTGCGGAATTCGAGCAGTGCGGGATAGCCCTTTTCCGCGAAACGCTGCACATGCTGCCGGTCATGGTCAGGATGTGAATGACCCGGAAAAAACTTTACCAGATCAGGGACATGTGGCAAACCGAAGGTGCGCAGTTCTACAAACTCCTCGACGATCAGCATCCCTGCCTCGGCGACCGCCTCGAAATGCTCCTTTGGAATGGTATAGGATGCGTAACCGCTGCTGAGGATGCAGGCAGTGCAGCCGGAGTGGAAAGTCAGCAGGATGCTTTCATCATCATCGCGCTGGCTGCGGCAGTAAACCTCCGCGACTTCACTGTCGGCAAAGAAGCGCAGGATATCGAAGATATGGCACAATTCATGGAGCATGCGGTTGCCTTTGCCAAAGCGATGCCCCCAGGTGAAACTGTAGGTATCCGCAATCCGGTAGAAGAGGTTGCGCGCACCGCCATTGTCGAGCAGCAGCTGCCTGGCCATGACGTAAGCGGGGGCGCAACGCCGGTTCATGCCGACAATCACACACTTGCCGCTGGCCTGCCGCGCCTCGACGACCTTGCTGCATTCCTCGGGAGTCTCCGCCAGGGGCTTTTCAACATAGACATGCTTGCCGGCCTGCAGCGCTTCAATCGTCAGCGGGACATGAGTATCCTCCCGCGTGGCAATGACGACACCGTCAATGTCCGGATCGGCAAGCACCTCCCGGTAGTCTGTCTTTGTTTTGGCAACCTGATACTTCCGCCCCAGGCTCTGAAGCAATTCAGGATTCAGATCGCAGAGGGCTGCCAGCTCCGCCAGCCCCGAACGTTGGATATTGGGCAGGTGCTGGCTTTGGGCCAGACCACCCGTGCCGATGACTGCAAGACGTGCTTTTTTCATGTTTACCTGAACTTGCAAAAATGGAGAACTTCCCGTTTCAAATTATGTCGCGCCCTTTCAAGGCTTTGCTGATGTGGCGGGCGTTTTACTCGGCTGGTACCGCCTCCAGCCAGGTTGGTTCAAT
>JAAZIZ010000265.1 GCA_012800565.1 Lentisphaerota bacterium | reverse complement strand
CTGGTTTTCTGCTATCTGGTGGTTCCTCCCGCCGCTGCGCTGCTATTGTCCCGGCGGCTCCTCCCGGTGCTCATGCTCGCAGCCGGCCTGGGGATTCTGGCGACCTTGTCCGGCCTGACCTGGTCTTTTCATCACGATTTGCCTGGCAATCAGTGTATTGCCGTTATCGCCTGCATCTTCCTGACCGTAATCTTCCTGAGCAAAAAACTCGTATCCCGGTTGCAGAAATCTGCCCAGCCGGCACCCAGTCACTCCCAGGCTAACCTGAATGCCTGATTGCAGTTATACAGAACGCTGCAATATGCACGATTGTGGCAGTAAAAACACTCTTTTGCACGATTTGCCAAGGAACTGGTGTCATTTTTCAGGGCGTTTCCCGTTTTGCTATCCTTGGCATATTAATTGCTAATGAGTATTTTACTTATGAGCAAGATAGCAATACCACACTGGCAGGGCCGGGTCAGTCCGGTCTTTGATGTTGCCGGGCGGGTTGCCTTGGTGGAATTTGTTTCCGGCGAGGTGGTGCGCCATGGTGATTTGCTGTTGGCTTCTGCTGATTCGCAGGCCCGTGCAGCCATCCTGGTTTCTGCCGGGGTGGAAGTTTTGCTCTGCGGGGCGATTTCCTGTCGTTATGAGTTGGCGCTGAGGTCTGCCGGGATTGAAGTGATTTCCCAGATTTGCGGGGAAATCGATCGGGTTCTGCAGGCCTATACGCAAGGTCGTTTAGGTTATTACCGGATGCCTGGCTGCCGTGGTGGCTGCCGCGGCCGGTCCAGGCATGGCCGAGGCTGTAAATTCAAGGTATGATAGAGGAGAGTGCATTATGAAAATTGCCATCACTACTTCAGGCAACAGTCTTGATTCGGCGCTGGACCAGCGTTTTGGCAGAGCGGCGTCTTTTCTGATCTATGATCAGGAACAGCAATCCTTTACGGTGATCGACAATAAGCAGAATCTTTCTGCCGCTCAAGGGGCTGGGATTCAGGCGGCTGAAACCATTGCCGGTCAGGGAGTGGAGGTATTGCTGACCGGGCATTGCGGGCCGAAGGCGTTCCGGGTATTGCAGGCGGCTGGAATCAAAGTGTACAATACTGCTGCGAAGACGGTTCAGGAAGCGCTTGATCTGTTCCGGCAAAACAAGCTGAAAGAGGCCGAAACCGCGGACGTCGAGGGACACTGGAGCTGAATTCAAGGCGTTTTTTATTTATTTACTATTTGCACGGATTACAGGCCCCAGCCCACGCTGGGGCTGTTCGTGCTTCTTATGCTTAAAACAGGAGCTATCATGAATGTAAAAATTGCGATTCCCCTGGCCGACGGCAAGTTATGCCTGCATTTCGGGCACTGCGGACAGTTTGCGATCCTGGATGTCGATCAGGCCAACCAGAAAATCATCAGCCGCACGGACTTGGTACCCCCGCCCCATGCACCCGGCGTATTGCCGGCCTGGCTGCATGAAAAAGGGGTGAATATGGTGATTGCCGGCGGTATGGGACAACGCGCCCAGCAGATTTTTGCCGGCCATGGCATCACGGTTCTGGTGGGAGCACCTGCTGACAGTCCGGAGAATCTGGTAACAGCGTATTTAAAAGGGACTTTGGAATGCGGCAATAATATCTGTGACCACTAAGCTATGTTTGCCCACGGAAGGCAGGAAAAACACAGAATTTTTTATATGGTTGGTGCTTTGCCAGGTGGTATTGCAGGCGTATGCAGTCCAGGCTTTTTGACGATTTCAAGCCCATGCGCTTGAAACTCTTGAATATGGAGTTAACTTTTGTTTTGTTTGGCTATCTGGCGGAAAGCTCTGCCGCAGTGAAGTGTTTTTTAGCAATCGTGTCAAGCATATAACAAAAGGGCATCACCATGTTACCTAAGTACCAGGAGCATACCCAGCGAGTCCAGAGCAACTTCAAGTTCTTGCTTTGTTGCATCGTCATCCTGATGATCATGATTCTGAGTCCGTCTCGAGGCGGCGATACCACCCGGGGTCTGCAAGTCACCCATTCAGATAATACCACCACTTATCAACTTACTGCCGGCTGGAACCTGATCAGCACCTATCTCAAGCTTGACGTGGCGTCCAAGGCGCGGCTGCAAGACAAATGCCCCATGACGCCGGATGTAAAAAGCAAGGCATATACAGTCAGCGGTGACCTTGTCGTATCTCAGGCGTGTTGGATACACTGCCAGGCTGAGGGGGAAACGCTCGAACTTTCCGGCGATCCTCCGGAAAACTTCGATTTTTTCGCCAGCTTGCAGCCTGGGTGGAATTTTGCCGGCCCATTGACAGACAGGCCATTAAATGATGATGGCATCATTGCCTGGGGCTGGAATGGTCGGCACTTTTATCCGACCGACACCCTGCTTGCCGGGCACGGCTATTGGATATACTTGCTGGACGGTTGCGTCAGGCCGCCAGCCGAGGATACGTATCTCGTTATTGACTTGTCAGCAGTCAACAGCGACGGCAGCTACCCGGTCAGCTACCTTTCCGCCCCGCCAGAGGGCGGCTGGACAGATGAATACAAAACCACAAAGCTGGTATTGCGCAAACTCCCGGCCGG